>NZ_JBHUAF010000415.1:0-7305 GCF_042789895.1 Kitasatospora sp. NPDC056783 | reverse complement strand
CCCGAAGCCCCCGGCACGCCCGCCGACGGCAGCCTGCTGGACCTGCTCAAGGTCGCCATCGCGATCCTCGACACCGCGGGCCGGGTGGTGCTCTGGAGCCCGGCCGCCGAGGAACTGCTCGGCTGGCCGAACGAGCTGCTGGTCGGCCGCCGGATCGACGAGCTGATCCCCGACCCGGAGCAGGTCGCCCGCATCCGGGCCGCCATCCAGGAGACGCTGCGGCACGGCCGCTGGGCCGGCCCCGCCGACCTGCTCGACCGGGACGGCGCACCGGTCTCGGTGGACGCCCGGATCTCCCTCCTGGTGGACGGCGACGGCACCCCGTTCCTCCAGGTCAACATGGCCGAGGCGGCCGCCGTCCGGGCCGTCGAGCGGGACCTCGCGGTGCGCGACGCGCTGTTCGAACAGTCCCCGCTGGGCATCGCCATCATGGACACCGACCTGCGCTACACCGCCGTCAACCGGACCCTCGCCGAGATGAACGGCGTCGCCCTGGAGGACCACGTCGGCCGCACCACCGGCGAGACCCTGCCGGAGCGGGCCGCCGACGAGATCACCGCCATCCAGCGCCAGGTACTGGCCACCGGCGAGCCGGTCATCGACGTCACCCTCGCCTCCCCGGTCACCACCCGGGCCGGCTACCGCTCGATCTCCTACAGCCGGATGACCGACCGCTCCGGCCGGGTGCTGGGCATCTCCGGCACCGTGATGGACGTGACCGAGCGCTACCGGGCCGTCGCCAAGGTCGAACACGCCCGGCGCCGGCTCTCGCTGCTCAACGAGTTCGGCTCCCGGGTCGGGGACCTGCTGGACGCCTCCCGGATCGCCCAGGAACTCGCCGGCTCCGTCGTCCCCCGGCTGACCGACCACGCGGCGGTGATCCTGCTCCAGGCGGTCGCGCACGGTGACGACCTGCCCCGGCACGGCCACGACCGGCGCACCTCGCTGCTCCAGCTCGGCACCGCCTCCGTCCAGGACGGCCCCGAGGTGGACGTGATGCTGCGCCGTGGCGCCCGGATCACCTTCGCCGAGGACTCCGCCTGCGGCCGGGTGCTGCGCACCGGCGTGCCCGAGCTGCTCTCCGGCGCCGACCAGCTGGACGACGTCACCTACCCCGGCGACCCGAAGCTGCAGGCCGCCCGGGACCTCGGCGTGCACTCGCTGCTGGTGGTGCCGCTGCGCGCCCGCGGCATCGTGATCGGCCTGCTGCTGGTCAGCCGGGCCGGCTACCGCGAGGGCTTCGACCGGGACGACCTGGCCTTCACCGTCGAGCTGGCCGACCGGGCGGGCAGCTCGCTGGACAACGCCCGCCTCTACGCCCGCGAGCGCACCGCCGCGCTCACCCTCCAGCGCACCCTGCTCCCGCAGCAGGTCCCGCAGCCCACCGGCGTCGAGGTCGCCTACCGGTACGTGCCGGGCAGCAGCGGCACCGAGGTCGGCGGCGACTGGTTCGACGTCATCCCGCTGCCCGGCGACCGCACCGCGCTGGTGGTCGGCGACGTGATGGGCCACGGCCTGCGGGCCGCCGCCACGATGGGACGGCTGCGCACCGCCGTCCGGGTGCTGGCCGCCCTCGACCTGCCGCCGGACGTCCTGCTGCGGCACGTCCACGAGCTGGCCGACGACCTCGCCCAGGGGCCGGACGAGGCGCTGCTGGCCACCTGCGTCTACGCCGTGTTCGACCCGGGGACGGCCCGGCTGACCGTCGCCAAGGCCGGGCACATCCCGCCGGTGCTGGTGGTGCCGGGCACCCAGCCCCCGGAGCCCACCCACGAGGGCGGTCCGCTGCCCGGCGGCGTCGGCCGGATCCTCGACCTGCCCTCCGGTACCCCGCTCGGCGTGGGCGGGGTCCCGTTCGAATCGGTCGAACTGAAGATCCCGGAGGGCAGCCTGCTGGCGCTGTGCACCGACGGCCTGGTCGAGTCCCGGGACAAGGACCTGGACGTCGGTCTCGGCCGGCTGGTCAGTGTCCTCCAGGAGCCGCACGCCTCCATCCAGGCCGCCTGCGAGGCGGTGCTGGACACCATGGAACAGGGCCGGGAGCCGGACGACGTCGCGCTGCTGCTGGCCCGGCTCGGCCACGGCCGGGCAGGCACCCCGACGGCGGGCTGGACCCTGCCGGCCGAGCCCACCGCCGTCTCCCGGGCCCGCCGGCTGGTCCGCGCCACGCTCGTCGAGTGGGGCGTCGAGGAGCTCACCGACACCGCCGAGCTGCTGGTCAGCGAGCTGGTCACGAACGCCGTCCGGTACGCCAGCGCCCCCATCGGGGTCCGGCTGACGCTCGGCGAGACGCTGCTGGTGGAGATCTCCGACCCGCTGCCCGACCCGCCCCGGGAGCGGCACGCGGCCGAGGCCGACGAGGGCGGGCGCGGTCTGGAGCTGGTCCACCGGCTGGCGCTGCGCTGGGGGGCCCGCGCCGAGGGCATCGGCAAGGTGGTCTGGTTCGAGCAGGCGCTGCCGGGTAATGAGCCCGACGGATCGTGATCACAGCGGGCAACAGGAGAGCGGGGCCGTACATGCCGACAGGCGCTCAAGGGGAGCGCGCGCTCCGGCAGGGGGCGCGAGCGTGGCATTGTGGTTGCGCGGGCGGTAGGACAAAAACCTTCGCCCGATCTGATGTTGTGATGTTGAGGGCGTGTGAACGTACCCCTCGATGATGAATACTCGGTCTTCTCGACATCCGGACGGTCGCGGGTTGGAGGGGTCGGTCCGTTGAACAGCACTCCGGCGCGGAGCGCGCGCAGCAGCAGCGGTCATGCCGCCGTACCCGGGCAGGCCGGTTCCCCGCACCTGCCCGTACGGGACGGCGGGGCCGCCCGCCGCGGCCACCACCCCGCCGCCGAGAGCCGGTCGTGGAGCGGCGGCGACCCCGGCACGATCTACGACTACATCCGGGTCGCGACCTTCGCGATCGGCCCCGACGGGCGGATCAGCCAGTGGAGCGAGCGCGCCGCCGACTTCTTCGGCGTCCCGGCCGCCGAGGCCGTGGGCGCCGACCCGATCACCACCTTCGTGCCCCGCGAACTCTGGCGGCGCGGCCGGTCCCGGCTGGAGCGCACCCTGGCGGGCGAGGAGTGGGTCGGCACCACCCCGTACCGGGACGCCACCGGCGGCGAGGGCCTCGCCGAGCTCTACCTGATGCCCGACAGCTCGATGCCCACCGCGGGCGCCACCTGCCTGGCCGTCGACCTCGGCCGGCTGCGCCGGATCGAGACCGACCTGGCCGCCTCCGAGGCCGTCTTCGGACAGACGCCCACCGGCTTCGTGCTGTTCGACGACCGGCTGCGGCTGCAGCGGGTCAACGACGCCTTCGCCTCCGGCATGGGACTCGTCCCCACCGACCTGGAGGGCCTCACCCCGCACGACCTCTTCCCGCCGTCCGAGGCGGACCGGCTCAGCGCCGCCCTGCGCAAGGTCCTGGCCACCGGCGAGCCCGTCTTCGACCTGCGCTTCCACAGCGCCGTCCCGACCCGCGAGGGCAACCGGCTCTGGGCCGTCTCGCTGTACCGGCTGAACGGCTCCGCCGGGCAGACCACGGGCGTGGCCGGGCAGGTCTCCGACGTCACCAGCCGGCACGTCGCCGAGCGCGAGGCCGACGGCGTGCGCCGCAACCTCGCGCTGCTCAACGAGGCCAGCGCGCACATCGGCTCCACGCTCGACCTGGAGACCACCGCCAAGGAACTGCTGGACGTCGTCGTCCCGCCGTTCTGCGACCTCGCCACCGTCGACCTGTACACCGCGCTGCTCTCCGGCGAGACGGTGCCCAGCGCCGGACGGCTCGGCGACACCGTGCTCACCGACGGCAGCGGCGAACTGCGCCGGGTCGCCGTCTCCAGCGTGGTCGGCGGCGCCTCCTCGGTGCTCGGCTCGGTCACCGGCCTGCCGATCGCCGAAGCCGGCGGCACCCTCTGTTACCCGCGCCGCTCCCCGCACGCCCGGGCGCTGCGCACCGGCCGCAGTGTCATCCCCGAGCCCGGGCCCGACCCGCTGCTGCGCTCCACCCTGATCGTCCCGCTGGTCGCCCGCGACCAGGTGCTCGGCCTCGTCCAGCTCTCCCGGGCGATCGGCAGCGAGCCCTTCGACGCCCGCGACGTCGCGATCGCCGAGGAACTGGTCGCCCGCGCGGCCGTCTGCATCGACAACGCCCGGCTCTACCGGCGCGAGCACGAGCGCGCGCTGATCCTCCAGCGCAGCCTGCTGCCCCCGGGAAACCCGGCCGCCAGCGGCCTGGAGATCGCCTGCCGCTACCTGCCCAGCAACAACAACACCGAGGTCGGCGGCGACTGGTTCGACGTCATCCCGCTGCCCGGCAACCGCACCGCGCTGGTCATCGGCGACGTGATGGGCCGCGGCCTGCGCGCCGCCGTCGCGATGGGCCAGCTGCGCACCGCCGTCCGCACCCTGGCGATGCTCGACCTGGACCCGGCCGAGGTGCTCACCGCCCTCGACGAGATCGCCCGCGGCCTCGGCGGCGACACGGTGCCGGCCGGCCCGCCCACCCCGTACGGGCGGCTCACCTCGACGGCCGACGAGCAGGCCCGCGAGGTCTACCTGGCCACCTGCGTCTACGCGGTCTACGACGCCGTCACCCGCCGCTGCGTCTTCGCCAACGCCGGCCACCTGCCGCCCGTCCTGCTCAGCCCCGGCGAGAGCGCCCGGATGCTCGACGTGCCGCCCGGGCTGCCGCTCGGCGTCGGCGGCGAGCCCTTCGAGGAGGTCGAGCTGACCCTCCCGGACGGCGCCGTGCTCGCCCTCTACACCGACGGCCTGGTGGAGAGCCGTAAGCACCAGCTGGACGAGGGACTGCGCGCCTTCCGCTCCGCGCTCTCCGGCGAGGGCAAGGGCCTGGAAGACCTCTGCGACCACGTGCTCGGCGAGCTCAACCCGCACCACGGCGAGGACGACATCGCCCTGCTGATGGCCAAGGTGCACGCCTTCCCCGAGGACGCCGTCGGCAACTGGTTCCTGCCGCCCGAGCCCACCTCGGTGGCCAAGGCCCGCGAGCTGGCCTGCAGCTGGCTGCTCACCCGGGGGCTGGAAGAACTGGTCGACACCACCGAGCTGCTGGTCAGCGAGCTGGTCACCAACGCGCTCAAGCACGGCCGGGGCGAGATCCGGCTGCGGCTGCTGCGCGAGCGCGGCCTGGTCTGCGAGGTCTGGGACGACGGCTACGCGCAGCCCCGGCAGCGGCGCGCCCAGGAGACCGACGAGGGCGGGCGCGGCCTCCAGCTGGTCAGCCTGCTGGCCGAGCGCTGGGGCAGCCGGCGCACGCCGAAGGGCAAGATCGTCTGGTTCGAGCTGGCGCTGTAGCGGGGAGACGGTGGGCCGGACGGGTGCAGTCGCCCGGCCGCCCGCCGTGTCGGGGCGGATCGGGGCCCGGGGCGGCGTTCGATGGCCGCCATGCGCGTCCGCCAGCTCACCGCCGCAGCCGTCGCGCTGCTGCTCGCCGCCAGCCTCGGCGGCTGCTCCGACGACCCGGGCCCCGCCCGCGCCCCCGCCCCGGCGCCCGCCGCGGCCGATCCCACCGTCGGCACCGGGGACGTCCGGCTCGCCGACCGGGCCGGCGTCCGGGACGGCGGCACGCTGCGCTGGGCGCTGGACGGCGTCCCGGCCACGCTGAACGTCTACCAGGACGCGGCGAGCGCCGACTCGGCGCTGCTCGCCCACGCGCTGTACCCCGCGCTGTTCCGGCCCGACGAGCACGGCCGGCTCGTCCCCGACCCGGACTACCTGGAGGACGCCGAGTCCACCCCGCCCGGGCAGCAGCCCCAGGTGGTCACCTACCGGCTCAACCCGCAAGCCGTCTGGAGCGACGGCACCCCGCTCTCGGCCGCCGACCTCGACGCGCAGCGGGCCGCGCTGTCCGGCCGGGACCCGGCCTACCGGGGCGTGCGCCCGGCCGGGTACGACGCCGTCGACTCGATCACGCAGGGCGCCGACCCGCACGAGGTGCGGGTGACCTTCCGACGGCCGTACGCCGAGTGGCGCGCGCTGTTCGGGCCGCTCTACCCGGCCGCCGACACGGCCACCCCGGCCGCCTTCGCCCGGGCGCTGACCGACGGGGGCCGGCCGAGCGCCGGGCCGTACGTCCTCTCCCGGTACGACACCGAGGGCGGGAAGGTCACCGTGGAGCGCAACCCGCTCTGGTGGGGCGACCCGCCGAAGGCCGACCGGATCGACTTCCTCGCCGTGGCGCCCGAGCGGCGGCTGGACGCGCTGGACCAGGACCGGTTGGACGTCGCCACGCTCACCGCGGCGGTGGACCGGGCACAGCCGGTGCCCAGCGCGTCCGCCCCGGCCGCGCCGCCGCCCGCGGCCCCGCCGGAGGCGGCACCGGAGGCCGCCCCCGAGGCGGCGGCGACGGCGCTGCGGCGGGCCGAGTCGCTGCCCGGCGTCACCGTGCACCGGGCCGCCGCGGCCTCGCTCACCCAGCTCACCCTCAACGCCACCCGCGGCCCGCTGACCGACCCGCTGGTGCGTCGCGCCCTCACCGGGGCCGTCGACCGGCGACGGATCGCCGACGCGGCGCTCACCCCGCTGGGCCTGCCCGCCGCGCCGCTGGGCAGCCACCTGCTCGCGGGCGACCAGGAGGGCTACCGGGACAACAGCGGCGCGGCCGGCCGGGCGGACGTGGGGCGGCTGCTGGACGAGGCGGGCTGGACGCGGCCCGCCGACGGGGGCACCCGGGCCAGGGGCGGCACGCCGCTCGCCCTCTCTCTGCTCGTCCCGGCCGGTTCGGCGACCGCCAAGCGCACCGCCGACGCGCTCACCGCCGGCCTCGCGGAGTCCGGGATCGCGGTGCAGCAGGTGGCCGCGCCCGCCGAGTCCTTCGTCGGGGACCGCCTGACGGCCGGGGACTACGACCTCGCGCTGTTCTCCTGGCCGGCCGGCCCCAGTCCGGCGAGCGAGCAGCGCCCCGCGTACGCCAAGCCCCGGCCGGACGCCGACGGCACACCCGAACCGGGCAGCAACTTCGGCCGGGCCGGCACCGAGGAGATCGACCGACTGTTCGACCGGGCGGCCGCCGAGCTGGACCCGCAGGCCCGGCTGGACCTGCTCCAGGAGGCGGACGCGCGGATCTGGCAGTTCGGGCACTCGGTGCCGCTCTACCAGCGTCCGGAGCTGGTCGGCGTCCGGGCCGGGGTGGTCGGCGCGGGGGCGTACGGCTTCGGCTGGCCGCGCTTCCAGGACGTGGGCTGGAGCGGCTAGATGTACTGACCACGGAGGTTGGTGACGGGGTTCACGGGCGGGTGATCTTGAAATGAGTGAGGGCCTTCTGGCTCGGTGTGGATTGCGACATCTGCA
>NZ_JBHUAF010000414.1:0-7341 GCF_042789895.1 Kitasatospora sp. NPDC056783 | reverse complement strand
GTGCTCCTTGCAGGGCTGGCAGCGGTTGTCGGGCCCGCCGGGCCGATGGGGCGGCCGGGCGGTGTCCGCGCCGGTGGGGCGACGCGCAAGGAACCTCGGTTCCGGAAAAGCGAATGGACGGCTCGTCAGAACATCAGCGGATCGGCCCAGCCGGACGCCAGCAGCCCGCACAGCAGCAGCACGGCGGTGACGGCGACGGCCTCGGAGCGTCCGAAGCCGAGGTCGGAGCGGCCCGGCGCGGGTGCGGCGACCTCGCCGGCGGCGGCGCCCTTGCCGCCGTTCGTCCCCTTCGACAGCGGCCACAGCTCCCGGATCAGCGGGACCATGGTGTAGGCGGTGAGCGCGAGCAGCCCGGCGAGCGCCCAGTACGGCCGCCAGCCGTGCAGCAGCGCGGCCCGGACCAGCCCGGCGGCGCCCGCGAGGACGACGAGCCCGAGCCAGCCGACCCCGATCCGGGCGACGGCGCGGGCGAGCGAACCGCCGCCGGAGACGGCGCCGGTGGGCACCCAGTCGGCGGAGCGGCGGCGCAGCGCGTGGGCGATGGCGACCACGTGGCAGAGCCCGCCGAGGAGTTGGACCCGGGTGACCTCGAAGCGCCAGCGGGTGCGGGACATCGCGGGCAGCAGCACCAGGGCGACCCAGATCGGCGGCAGGAACGGCAGCACCTGCCAGGGCCGGATCTCCTCGGGCCGGAAGTACAGCATGATCAGGGCGGGCAGCGGCACCGCGAAGACGTTCACCGCGCTGGTGACGTAGCCGAGGATGCCGTTCCAGAAGCAGAGCCGGGCGGACCTCGGCAGCGGGCCGCGGCGGAAGTCCGGGTCGCGGACCAGGGCCAGGGAGCCGAGGCACCAGCGGTACTGCTGGCTGATGAAGGCGGGCAGACCGGTGGGCGACATGCCCTTGGCGACCAGCGCGGGGACGTAGCGGGTGGCCCATCCGGCGCGGGCGAGGGCGAGGCCGGTGTAGAGGTCCTCGCTGTGGTCGATCTCCGCGAAGCCGCCGATCCGCCGCAGCGCGGCGCGGCGGTAGAGGGCGTTGGTGCCGCAGCAGACGGTGCCGTCCTGGGCGTCCCGGGAGGGCTGGATCCAGCGGTAGAAGATCTCCTGGGTCGCTCCGGCGGCGCGTTCGAGCCAGGACATGTCGGCGTCGGTGTCGAAGCACTGGGGGCTCTGCACGATGCCGACCTCGGGGTTGTCGAGGTAGGGCACCAGGTGGTGCAGGAAGTCGGGGCGGGGGCAGAAGTCGGCGTCCAGGACGGCGATGATCTCGCCGTCGCCCTCGGCCAGGCCGTGGTTGAGGTTGCCGGCCTTCTTGAACCGGCCCCGGTCGGGGCGGGCGCGGTACCGGAAGCCGTAGGACTCGGCGAGTTCGCGCACCTCGGGGCGGTCGGCGTCGTCGAGCACCAGGACGGTCAGCTCGCCGGGCCACCGGACGGCGGCGGTGTGCCGGTAGGCGTTGTCCAGGACGGCGAGCGGCTCGCCGGCGGTGGGCAGCAGCAGGTCCACGCTCGGGTGGCGGGCGGGGCTCCAGGCCCGCAGCAGCAGGTCGTGGGAGTCCCGGGTGAAGCGGCGGGCGCGCTGGCCGTCGGCGAGGGAGAGCAGCCAGGTGGCCGCGTTGAGCACCGTGAGCGCCAGGAACGGCCAGAGCAGCGGCTTGCTGAGGGCGAACAGGCCGAGCGTGGCGGTGGCTCCCGCGTAGGAGAGGGTGGCGCAGAGCAGCACCCAGCGGCGCTGCGGGCCGAAGTACCAGTAGAGCTCCTGGTCGTCCGGCGGGCTGGGCAGCCGGTGGCCGTCGGGGTCCGCGGGTGTCCGGCGCGGACCGGTTTCGGGTGCGGGCATGGCGGTGCCATGGAGTACGGGCATGCGGAAATGGCCCCCCTGGGCAGCGGACGGTACGTGGCCGTTCGCCGCTCAGCCTCTCACATTGGCCTAGACCAATAATGAACGAGGTATGACATCTCCGCATCGCCCCTGCTCATCGAGTTGACCCCCCGTCACCTGCGAAGATCCGGTCGCGCGAAGCTGAACCGGACCCCGCGGCCGAGCCGTTTCAGAGAGCCGTCAAGTCCTTGACGAGGTGGACGAACCGGAGGTCCGGCCGCCGCGGGACGCCGAAGTCCTCGTCGCCGTACGGGAACGGGCTGAACTCGCCGTTGCGCCGGAAGCCGCGCCGCTCGTACCAGGCGATCAGCTCGGGACGCTGCTCGATCACCGTCATCTCCATCGCGCGCACGCCCCACTCCTCGGCGGCCAGCCGCTCCGCCTCCGCCAGCACGGCCCGGCCGATGCCGCCGCCCTGGAGTCCGGGGCGCACCGAGAACATGCCGAAGTAGGCCAGCTCGCCGCGCCGCTCCAGCTGGCAGCAGGCGAGCAGCTCGCCGCCGCGCTCGGCCAGCAGCACCAGGCCCTCGGGGTGGCCGACCGCCGCGGTGACGGCCTCCGGGTTGGTGCGCCGGCCGCCCAGCAGGTCCGCCTCGGTGGTCCACCCGGCCCGGCTGGAGTCGCCGCGGTAGGCGGACTCGACCAGCGCCACCAGGGCCGGGACGTCGGCGGTCGTGGCGGGCCGGAAGGCGGGCTCCCCGGCGGGCCCGGCGGTGTCGGCGGCGGGGTCGGTGGCGGCGTCGGTCATGACTTGCTCTCTCCTCACGTGCGGGGGCCGCCCGTGGTGGCCGGCCCACGGGCATCGTGCCACAGCGCGCCGCGGGCGCCGGGCGTCCGGCGTCCGCGCGAGCACACCTCCGGGCCCGCACCGGAGCCCCGGATCGCACCGGCGGCGCCCCGCGTCCGCCCGGCGCCACCCACCGCTCCCCCGGTCTCGTTTCGCGGTCGACGGAACCGGCAAAACCGGCAACGCCGACTGCCGGTCACGACGCTCCGGCCCGCCTGACGTGCGTTCACCATGTGAAAAAAGATGCCTGGTCACGGTGGCGGGTACATGGCTACTCTGCGGTACGGCCGGTCAGACCCCGGCCGTACCGGGTCATTTCGACCTTCCCCACGCTCGGTTCCCGAGGAGTGCCCCATGCACCGCTCTTCCCGTTCCGCCCGTACCGCCCGCGCCGACAGACCGGCCCGCCGCCGGCTGCCCGCCGTGGCCGCCCTCGCCGCCGCGACCGCCCTGGTCGCCGGCGTGGCCGCCCCGGCGTACGCGGCCGAGCCCGCCCCTGTCGCCCCCGCCGCCAAGGCACGCCCCGGCTTCCACCCCGACCAGGACTTCGCCGGCTCCACCGTCGCCGCCCACGAGGGCCGCGGCGGCGGTGCCGCCCCGTTCGCCTCGCTCGCCGCCACCCAGACCCCGGGACTGGACGTCTCCAGCTACCAGGGCAACGTCAACTGGTCCTCGGTGGCCGCCAACGGCGCCAAGTTCGCCTACGTCAAGGCCACCGAGGGCACCGGCTACACCAACGCCGCCTTCGCCCAGCAGTACAACGGCTCGTACAACTCCGGCCTGATCCGCGGCGCCTACCACTTCGCGCTGCCGGACGTCTCCTCCGGCGCCACCCAGGCCGCCTACTTCGTCAGCCACGGCGGCGGCTGGTCCGCCGACGGCAAGACCCTGCCGCCCGCGCTGGACATCGAGTACAACCCCTACGGCGCCACCTGCTACGGCCTCAGCCAGAGCGCCATGGTCAGCTGGATCCGCTCCTTCAGCGACACCGTCCACACCCGTACCGGCCGCTACCCCACCATCTACACCACCACCAACTGGTGGACCCAGTGCACCGGCAACTACAGCGGCTTCGGCGCCACCAACCCGCTCTGGATAGCCCGCTACGCCTCCACCGTCGGCACCCTGCCGGCCGGCTGGGGCTACCAGACCTTCTGGCAGTTCGCCGACTCCGGCACCTTCCCCGGTGACCAGAACTACTTCAACGGCGCGGCCGACCGCCTCCGCGCCCTCGCCCTGGGCTGACCCGGCCGCACGGGCGCGGTCCTCGCACCGGGTGGTCCGGTGCGGGGACCGTGCCCGGGGCCGCCGCCTCAGCGCAGCAACGGGAGCACCGGCTGCGCACTGCGGCCGGTCGCCGCCTCGATGAACGCCACCGGATCGGCGACCTCCGCCAGCAGCCCACGGGTGAAGTGCAGCGCGCCCTCGGCGGGCGGCGGTCCGCCGACGGCCGCGATCAGGTCGAGCAGGTGGACGGTCGCCTCCATCAGCGCCACCTCGCCGAGCGCGCCGACCGTCACGCTGCCCAGCAGCGGATGCGCCACGGTGGCGCCCGGCGACAGGTCCGCGAGGCCGGCCAGCGCGGCCGGGCCCTCGACGCCGAACCGGGCGATCAGCACGGCGGGTTCGGCCGTCCCGGCCGCCCGCTTCGCCGCCTCCGCGACCTGCCCGGCGGCGGTGTGCGCGATGCCGCCCGGCCGGTTGTAGGCGCGCAGGACGCCGGCGCCGTCGGTCACCTCGGCCGGCCCGTCGAGCACGGCGGCGCGCAGGCCGGTGAACATCTCCGGCACCGGCGCCACGTGCGCGTACAACTCCCGTACCGTCCAGGCGGGCAGCCGGGTGGCCCGGTCCCAGTCCTCGGCGTCCAGGGCCGCTCCGCGCTCCGCCCAGGAGGCCCAGACCTCCGCCAACAGGGCTCGCACCGGATCGTTCTGACCGCTCATCGGCTCTCCTCGGGACGGCGGGACCACGGGGTTGCCCCCACGCTACCCGGCGCCCCGGAAAACCGGTCGCCACCCCCTCCCCGGGCGCCGCCCTCGTCGTCCGACCGCTGCTCGGCCGAGGATCGGGTGGGGATCGGGTGGGGCCGGGGGCGGCGGCACCGGTCAGGCCCCGCAGTCCGCCACCAGCCGCCGGACCACCGCGCGCAGCCGGCCGCCCGGGCGGCTACGCAGCGCAGCGCGCCCCGCCGCCCCCGTCGCCACCCCCACCGCTCCGGCCACCCCGCTGACCAGCGGAATCGGCCTGACCGCCATCAAGACCCGCTCGGCCGTTTACGCATGATTCATACCTTGTATCCTGGTTCTGTATCCGTTGAGTGACATCCGTCGAAGCCAGCCCGGCAGCGGGCCCCGCGCCTCCGCGGACCGCCCCGGCCCCGGCCCCGGCCCCGGCCGACGACGCTGCCACCGACCCTGAGGAGTGCGGACATGGCCGAGCAGGGCGCCCCCGAGAAGCGGGGCCGGCTGAGCCGCCCGCTGGTGCTGGGCGCCGCGGTGGCCCTGGTCGACCGCGAGGGCCTGTCCGCACTGACCATGCGCAGGCTGGCGACCGAACTCGGCGTGGAGTCGATGGCCCTGTACCGCTACACCCCCGGCAAGGAAGCCCTGATCGACGGCCTGGTCGAGGCCTACTTCGACGAGATCAACGCCCGGCTGCGCGCCGGCACCCGCCACGACGCGCCGCACGAGGACGACTGGCGGGCCGAACTGCGGCGGATCGCCCAGGCGTTCGCCGCCACCGCGCACGCCCACCCGGAGATCCTGCCACTGGTCGCGACCCGCCCGCTGGCCGTCCCGGTGGCCCGTCGCCCGGCCTCGGTGCTCGAACTCACCGAGCACATCCTGGCCGTGCTCGGCCGGGCCGGCTTCGACGACGCCGGATCGCTGACCGTCTACCGCACCTTCGTCGCCTGGAACCTCGGCTGCATGCTGGTGGACAAGCGCCAGGTGGTCGACAACCCCAGCGAGCCGGACCCGGTCCTGCGGCTCGGCCTGCACCGGCTGCCCGCCGCCGACTACCCCCGGCTGCGCGCCCTGGTGCCCCGGTTCGCCGACTTCGACGACGACGCGGAGATGCTGGCCGGCCTGGACAGCCTGCTCGGCGGGATGCCGGAACCGCCCCTTGACGGGTTCTACGGCGGCGACGCATCCTGAGGATACGAGGTACACGTCGGACATATCCGCTCCTGTCGACACCGTGGAACCAGCCCACGCGGGCCGCGGTCCCCGGTGCCCGAGAAGAGGTCACCATGTCCGCCGTTCCCACCCGACCACCCCGACCCGACGTCCTCCGGCTCCGCGTCACCGCCAGGGACCCCGAGGTTCTGCGCGCGCTGCTGCGCGAGGCCCGCCCCGACACCGGCGGCCGGCCCGGGCTCGAAGCCGACGGCAGTGTCGGCATCGACGTCTACGCCCCGGCCGACCGGATTCCGGCCCTCGAACGCGAGGGCGTCTCGGTGGTCCGGATCGGCAACGCCAGCGAGGCCGGACGCGCCGCCCAGGCCGAGGTCGGCACCGGCGACCGGTTCGCCGCCGCCGACGCCGTCCCGCACGGCCTCGCCGCCAAGCCCGCCGGCTGACCCGGGAGGCCGTCATGCCGTACCTGAACATCACCGAGGTCGAATCGGCCGTGACCAGCCTGGCCACCGCCTACCCCGGCACGTCCCAACTGCTCACCCTGCCCGAGCCCTCGATCGAGGGCCGCACCGCCCACGCCCTGCACATCGGCGCACCCGCCCCGATCCCCAAGAAGTGCGTGATGATGATCGGCGGTGTGCACGCCCGCGAGTGGGGCAGCTGCGAGATCCTCGTCCACCTCGCCGCCGACCTGCTGGAGGCCCAGCGCGACGGCACCGGCCTCGGCTACGGCGGCACCGTGTTCACCGCCCAGCAGGTCCACGACCTGCTCCAGCGGCTGGACCTGGTGTTCTTCCCGCTGGTCAATCCGGACGGCCGGCTGTTCAGCCAGACCGTCGACCCGATGTGGCGCAAGAACCGCGACCCCGCCGACTCCGGCGGCAGTTCGAACCCGGACTGCGTCGGCGTCGACCTCAACCGCAACTACGACTTCCTCTTCGACTTCGCCACCGCCTTCGCCCCGACCGCCACCCCGCAGGTGTCGGCCGACCCGTGCGACCAGCAGGTGTACGAGGGCCCGAGCCCCTTCTCGGAGCCGGAGACCCGCAACGTCCGCTGGCTGCTGGACCAGTTCCCGCGGACCGGGTGGTTCGTCGACGTGCACAGCTATTCCCAGGACATGCTCTACAACTGGGGCGACGACGACAACCAGTCGACCACCCCCGACATGAACTTCCGCAACAGCCAGTACGACGGCACCCGCGGCCTGCCCGGCGACCTCGCGTACGCGGAGTACATCCCCAAGACCGACCTGGACACCGCCGTCCTGCTCGCCGAGGCCTTCTGCCAGGGCCTCCACGGCGTGCGCGGCCTGACCTACCGGCCGCTGAGCGGCTTCCACCTGTACCCGACCAGCGGCACCAGCGACGACTACGTCTTCGCCCGCCACTTCGACGACCCCGACCAGGGCAAGGTGCTCGGCTTCACCGTCGAGTGGGGCACCCGGTTCCACCCGCCGTGGGCGGAGATGGAGAAGATCGTCCTCGACGTGGACGCCGGGCTGGTGGGGTTCTGCCTGGCCACCACCTGAACC
>NZ_JBHUAF010000413.1:0-7359 GCF_042789895.1 Kitasatospora sp. NPDC056783 | reverse complement strand
GAGACCGCGAAGCCCTACCGCTGGACCTACGAAGGCACCCCGCTCAAGGCAGCCTGATCAACACCCCTCCACGAACTTCTGCAGGGCAGCACTAGCCGCAGCACCCGCCGCCGCAGCAGCCGCCCCCGCTCGGGGCCTGCTGCGGCGCGCCGCCGGCCGCGCCGGTGACGGCGACGGTGGACAGCAGCTTCACCGTGTCCTGGTGGCCCTGCGGACAGACGGCGGGGTCGTTGGCCTGGGCCATCGGGCGGCGGAGCTCGAAGGTGGCGCCGCAGGAGCGGCAGCGGAAGTCGTAGCGTGGCATACCGGCAGCGTACCCACCGCGCTCAGCGCTGCTGGCCGAGATCCCCGCGAATCATGCCGATCACCCGCGCCGCTGTGTCCCGCACCGCCGCCAGCTCGGTCAGGAAGTGCCAGTAGTCGGGGTGCCGGCCGGCCTCCTCCAGGGTGGCCACCGCGCGGTCCAGCCGGGCCACCGCCTCGTCCAGCGGAGCGGCGTGCCGCGGATCCGGCGCGCTGCGCCCGGCCATCGCGAGGCGCTGGGCGTCCCGGATGGCGAAGCGGGCCCGCTCCACCTCCCGACTGGGGTCGTGCTGCACCTCGTTCAGCTGCCGCAGCCGGTCGTTCACCGCGAGCACCGAGCCGTCGGCGGTCTCCAGCAGCGCGCGGACCGTGCCGATCGCGGCGGTGGCGTCCGCCCAGCGCTGCTCGTCCCGGGCCCGGGCGGCCTCGGCGAGCTTGCGCTCGGCGGCGCGCCCGGTCTCCGCGACCTGGTCCGGCACCCGCTGGAGGTCCTGCCAGCAGGCGGTGCTGAACCGGCGGCGCAACTCGCTCAGGGCGGGCGCGACCGTCTCGGCCTTGGTCTCCAGCGCCTGGATGCGGGTCCGCAGGCTCGCCACCCGCCGGTCGATCTCCCGCGCCCGCTCCGGCAGCTGCCCGGCGTCGCCCGCGATCGCCTCGGCGCGCTGCTTCACGTCGTCCGCGCGCCGCAGCGTGTCCGCGACCCCGTGCCGGGCCGGTCCCTCGTTCAACCGGCCGAGCTCGGGCGCCAGTTCCGCCAGCCGGGCGGCCAGGTCGTCCGCCCGAAGACCGGCGCCGCGCACCTCGTCCAGCGCGTTGCTGGCCGCCAGCAGCGCGCGCTTGGCCCGCTCGACCGCCGGGGTGACCCGCATCAGTTGCTGCTCGGCGTGCTGGACGGTCGGCTGCAGGCGGCGCAGGAAGTCGTTCAGCTCCGCCCGGGCCGATCCGAGCTGGCCCCTCACGTCCTCCAGCTGCCGCTTGGCCTGCGCGGCCGCGCCCGCGTCCAGGGCCTCGCTGTCCAGGTTGTGGGCGTCCAGGGCGGCGAGGTAGTTCACGGTGACCTGGTCGACCCGGCCGGAGATCGCCGCCAGATCGGCCAGCGCGCGCTGCGCCGCCGGGCCCTCCTCGGCCGCGCGGACGGTCTCCACCGCGAGCTGCACCTCGCGCTGGGTCTCCTCCAACTCGTAGAACGCCTCCTGGGCCGCCGCCCGGGCCTCCCGGGCCTGCGCCCGTCCGCCCTCGCCACCGCCGCGCCGGCCCCACCAGCCGCCACTCCCGGCGGACGCCAACACGACCGCCCCCAGCGCACCCGCGAGCACCACCGGCAACATCAACGCGTCGGCCGCCGCACTCCCCGCACTCCCCGCCCGACGCCGCCCCCGCCCGCTCCCGCCGGCCACCGCCACTGCGCGCTCCCTGTTCCGACCCGCTGATCCGGCCCCCATTCTCCCCGATCCCCCCGCCGACCCGTCACCCCCTCCCACCCCGTCCACCCCTGCTCCCCGCGCGCCCGCACCCGCCCACCCACCGCCCCACCGGGCGCCCGGCCCCCACCACCCCCCGGGACCAGGTACCCTAGGCTCTCGTCGTGCGCCCGCCGGGCCACGACAGGGGGCGCGTAGCTCAGTGGTAGAGCGCTGCTCTTACAAAGCAGATGTCGGCGGTTCGAAACCGTCCGCGCCCACCAGCCAAAATGCCCCGGACCGATCTTGGTCCGGGGCATTTGACATCTCAGGCTGACATCAGTGGCGCCGCTTGAGCAGCCGGTCCATGTTGCCGAGGGCCTCCCGCTGGGTGTCCTGCGTGACGTGGGTGTAGACGTTCGGCCCGGCGATGGCGGGCAAGATTCGCAACGCGCTCGCCAACTATGCGCCGCTGTTCGGCGTCCCCGGAGTCGAGTTCCGGCTCCACTCGACGACGCTCTATAACTCGCTCTATCGAGCCGATGATGACCTGCTCGTCAACGGGCACGTCTACGGTGTCGGCGCCTATCTGGCACCGGTGATGCACCTCTCCCAGGTGCCTGGCGGAGAGCTGTTCAGCACGTACGCGGCGAGCATCGAACGGATCTGGGAGACCTCCCGGGTCATCACCTCGCCGAATCTTGAAAGTGAGGCCGCATGAGCCGCATCGACTACTTCCACGACCCGGCCGCTCCGCCGGCGAACTCCGTTGTGCCCTCCGTCACCGCCGTCGTGACGGACGCGGAGGGGTGGCTACTGCTGATCCACAAGACGGACAACGACCTGTGGGCCCTCCCCGGTGGTGGGCACGACATCGGGGAGTCCGTGGCAGACACCGTGGTTCGGGAGGTTCGGGAGGTTCGGGAGGAGACGGGGATCGACGTCGAGGTGGCCTCGGTCGTCGGGCTCTACACAGACCCTGGTCACGTCATGGCCTACGACGAAGGGGAGGTCCGGCAACAGTTCTCCATCTGCTTCCGGGCACGCCCTGTCGGTGGCGAGCTGCGGACGAGTTCGGAGTCGAAGGAGGTCCGCTGGGTGAACCCAGCGGACCTCAACTACCTGGACATTCACCCGTCCATGCGGCTGCGGATCCAGCACGGCTTGGCATCGGACCGCACGGAGCCGTACATCGGCTAGTAGCGCTTCGTAAGCTCGATCAGCCTGTGCCTACCATGCGTCGTCTCGTTGGCTAGACGGACCAACCATCTTCGACGAGGGGCGGGGGGACTCCCGCCCCTCGTGGGTTAACGGAACAACTGATTTCGCAGTCAGGCCAGATCAATCAAGCTTGGGATGCTCCCGCTTCACTCTCAGCAATGAACGAAACCTCTCCCCGAATCCAACGCGCAAGGAGCTCATTAACGCGACTGCCCATGCCCAGAGACCTGAGGGATTGAAGTGACCCTTGAACGTTCTCATGGGTAGAGTTCGTGATTGCCCACTTCATCGCAATATAGTAGATGTTCCCATATGTCCTACTAATGGCTGGATGGGATTCTCGGCGATTCTTGGCCATGGCTTCAGCAAGCACGCATGCGAGCAAAATGGTAGTCTCCCTGACTCCGCTCTGTGGGAGATCTGAAGAATTGTGATGAGTAATCATCAGGATGCGAGAGATTGGGCCGTCGGGGACTCTTTTAAGCCAGGGCATCGGGGAATCGACAAGGATCTCTGAGAGGTCATCCAGGCACTCATCCAGGAATTCATGGAAGACGGGCCTGAAAGATGTCACGTAATTTCTGGAAATTAGCGCCGAGATAGGTGGAATGAACCAGCCGGCTAGGCCGGAACCGACATCGAATAGCGACCTCACTCCAAAGCGTTCGATCATCTTTGCAATTTCATCGCGCCCCATCATTGCTTGCATTTGTGCGGCCCAGGGATGGCGATCTTCGTGCAAAGCGATTAGATGGTTAACCTCTCCGAAGATTTCATTCTCCAGCATTTCCCATGCCCTGCGGTTTTCCTTTGGCATGGGCGAGGAAGTGTCAAAGTGTGTAGAAACCCGAGAAATAAACAGAGCCAATACTAGTGGGTTCGGGTCTTCTTGATTTGCATTGACAGCCTCAAGCAAGGACGCCTTCAGGAACCTGGAAACCTCTGCGATGTTTTCTCGACCGCAGTGGAGCACCGACTCCAGCGGCCTTAGGGCTCTGCGAACGGAATCAGTCTTCGCGACGCCTTCTAGCGTGACGGTGACGGCCGCATCGCAGATCGCCCTAATGATTTGCGGCCGGGGAACTGCGAACGATAGCGCCCTGCCGCAAAAAGCTGCTACATTCGCCTTCTCTTCGGGATCATCGGCAAAGTTGACAAAATCAAGGGCGAGCGTCAGGAAGTCATCAGCCCCGTCATCTACATTGTTGCCGATGATCTGCACAGCCAGCTGCGCGACAACTTCCCACTCCGAGGATTTTATCCTTGGAATTAGAGCTTCAAAGAGATTTTCAGGGGTCGGGTTGGATCGCACCAGCTGAGTCGCAGAAAAGTACTCAAGGAACGTTCTGTGGGTAAACCCGTAGATTCCTTGATTCTTGTCTGATCCGACGTCCGTTAGCACCCATGCGCGACCGGTGCAAAAGTCAACAAACTGTGTCGCAGCATCTTCCGCTGTGTCCTCATCGTCAAATCGCTTCCTAAGAAGGAAGTCCTTCATGAAGCCAATCAGCCTATCGCGCCTCAGTCCGTTTTGGGCGGCCGGATCGGAGTACATCCGAAATGCCAGAGAGTTGAGCGCATGCTTTACGTGAGCATCAAAGGGAAGTGGGATTGTAATTCCCCTCTGGCGGTCCCATCGCTCAAATAGAAGCTCAGCGCACTTCTTGTAGACGTCTGGCCGATTTGAAGGAATGTAGTGCTCAGTAGCATAGATTCCGCACATCAATGAAAGCATCAGCGGATTTTGGCGAAGGTCTGTTACGAACTCGCTATCCTGCAGAAAGGAGGTCGCTAGTTCCACCCTGCGGGTGCGGTCAATTGTAGCGTCCAATGAAAACCAATTGTTCGCATATTGACGAACTTGTGTTGGTGACAGTTCCACCAGGTTTACTGGCGTAAATAGAAGATCATCGAGGGGCGCCTCGTCGTACCCAACTCGCCGTGAAGTGACTAGCACGGGAGCGGTCGGGTACATATAGGCAAATGACTCGACGAAATCTACAACTTTCCGACGAAGTGAGGTGTCCGTCAGTTCATCGAGTCCATCGAATATTACGAAGGCTCGCCCGCTCCTAAGAAGGTAGTCAATTCCGCCTGAAGGTGGTGTCACATTGTACGGATCTCGGCAGATCCCCTCAAGATATTCCACCATCGTCCTCTTCCCTGCACGGAAGTCTTCAATGTGGTCACGCAAGACAAATAGGAGAGGAACCTTTGCGTTTGATGCGGGAAATGCTGACTTTGCAATATCGTGAGCCAGCTTCAGGGAGAGTGTGGATTTTCCGCCGCCCGGATCCCCGAGGACGACGGTCCGTTGGGAGAATGAAACAACCGTAGCGATATCTGTAACTGTTGACTCGCCGGGCCGGTCAGAGGCAAGCTTGAGCTTTGGCTCAACAAAAAGCTTGCTATAGGGGACTTTACGGGTAGTGCCCGCGTGCGGCAGCTTCATGGTGCCGTGAAGGTTGCGAACCTGATCGCTGAGCTGTTCTTCAAAATGATGATAGCTTGCCAGACTTTCCAACTCACTTAGGCCGCGGGCGGCGATGGCGGCCGACGCTGCGAACGATGATGACATTTTCAGGACGGAAGCTCTCGCCTTCGCAGAGAGTCCCTCTGACGACTTCACGGTCAGCGAGGTTTCAAGGCATTTTTCTTCAAGTGACTGCCAGAGGGCCGCTGCAATCAATTCTTTTTCTGATTTGCTCGCGGATGGAACCGAAGCATGCACAGATTTCGTGAGCTGATTCATCGTCTCAGTCATCTGCTTCTTTTGCTTTTTATCGCTTGGAGTTGCAAATGTCTGGACAGCGACAGAGAGTGCAATACTCTCAAAGTCTGGCGTCTGGAGATATGATGTGACCTCGCTGGCGACTTCCAGCGGCAGGTACGGCGAAATTTCTGACAAAGTCTGCTCTGACAGTGCCTTGCGGGTCTTGCGGTTACGCCAGCGAGTCGTAACGTTCCCCATGGGAACGCCCGCTAGCTTTCCGACGGCACCTCCAGCAGCACGTCCTACTGCGGGTGTGCATGCCTTCGCAATCGCTGCGATCTCCAAGCCTGTCACCATCGACGCCTCCTAGCTCCCTTAGCGACCGTGATACCACACTCGGCACTAAGCTGAGCCCATTTCAGGGATCTTGGCCACACGGACCGGAGACCGGCTTACTGCCGCCGGCCGTTACGCCAGGGCAGTGGGCCGGCTAGCGCAGTTCGAGCCTGCGCTAGCGCGGCTACGTCTGCTTGGGCACCATCTCGCAGCAGCTTCCGTCGTCTGGCTCCACACATGATCGTCAAACAAGTCCTAAGTAGTCGTGTCGATCTGGAGCAATTTGCCCTCGACGCGGCGGGCAGCGGCGTTGATCTCTGGTTCGGCGCGGCGGATGAACCGGCCGACGATGCTGTCCGGCCCGTACCGACCCACAATTTCCGCGATCCGGTTGGGCGTCGTTGTCGGCGTGCCATCCGGAGTGGTGGTCATGTCGCAGTAGATCAGTGCGTCCACCAAGTGGGGTTCCTCCAGCGGGAACTCCGCCTCCAACTCCCGGCGAAGGCCCCGTTCCTCGGCTTCGAGCAGGGCACAGGAGTGGTGGGCGACCAGTCGCACGACGCGTTCGTCCACGTTCTCCGCTCGGAGGAAGCGCGCGCCGTCGAGCGGGTGGAAGCCGGTGTCGACGATCCGCGGCGAGTAGCCGACGTCGTGCAGGACCGCTGCGGACTCCAGCAGCTCAGCATCCGGGCCGAGGATGCCGGCCAGGGTGCGCGCCTTGCTGGCCACCCCCTTGGAGTGGTCCCATCGGCGCGGCAGGTCGGCGGACAGAAGGGATTCGGCAAGCTCGTAGGCCCACACGATGGCATCCGTTCCTAGGTGACTGGGGTCAGGAGTGATTGGCGGGAAGTGCGCGGACGCGCCGCCCCTTCCCGTGACGTACTTCGAGAACGCCGGCGCCTTCCAGCTGAGCGAGGGCGCGCCGGACGGTGCCCCGCGCGGCGCCGGTCGTCTCGGTGAGTTCCTTCTCGGACGGGAAGTCGGCGTCGACACCGAGTTCGTAGACCAGGGCAGCGAACTGGTCGAGCACCGGGACCTTGAGCGCGGCTCCGACAACGAGCCACCCGACGCCGGGCTGCGATCGGATCAAGCCCTCGGCCGCGAGGACGTCGAGGGCGCGCTTCACTGTGGTGCGGGCGACGTCATGCTCCTTCATCAGGTCGGCTTCCGATGGAAGTGACGCCATGGTGGAGTCTCCGCTGATCTCGGCGCGCAATGCGTCGGCAATCCGCAAGTACGTACCGCGCGGGCTCCGCTCGGGCACTGGGCCGCTCCTTCCGTAGGTGGATACCTAGTGCCGCATCAGACAACGTTCGCCCTCTTGTGACCAGGCGCCCGGGTGCTGCGGCTGGCGGCTCCGGGCGGTCAGAATGATCACGTGGCTGA
>NZ_JBHUAF010000412.1:0-7392 GCF_042789895.1 Kitasatospora sp. NPDC056783 | reverse complement strand
CCCCAATGGGGAGCCCGGCCTCTCGGGCGTTCAAGGGGTGGCTCAGGCAGCGCCCTTGGCGGCTTCCTTCAGCTTCGAGCCGGCGCTCACCTTGGCGCTGTAGCCCGCGGCGATCTGGATCGGCTCGCCGGTCTGCGGGTTGCGGGCGGTGCGGGCAGCGCGGTGGGTGCGCTCGAAGGTCAGGAAACCGGGGATGGTGACCTTCTCGTCGCCCTTGGCGACGACCTCGCCGACGATCTCGGCGAAGGCGGCCAGAACGGCGTCGGCGTCCTTGCGGGTCACCTCGGCGCGCTCGGACAGCGCGGCCACCAGCTCACTGCGGTTCATGTGTACTCCTGTGGTCTGTTCGCTTGCGGTGTGCGGGGGCCCATCGGTACTCCCACCGGGGGGCACCCGGATGGGCCGCAGGTCCGCACACTGTGCTCATGCAGGCAATGCGTGGTCGCAGGCCGGATTCCCACCCGATGCCGCGCGCCGGAGCCGTCGAAGGCCCGTCCGCCCGCCTGGGTACGAATCCTGCCCCGACCGGCCCCGAGAAAGCCAATCGGGCCCCGGCCGAGCCACCCGAACATCGCCCGCCCGTTGGAGGTGTGACGCTCCGTCGGCTCCGGCGGACCGGGCGCGGGCGGCGGTCGGGACGACACGCCGGAAGACCAGGGGGACGTTCCGTACTTGTCGGACACGCCTGCCCCGTGCAGGGCTACGGTACGCCCTAGGACTGACAAGCCCAAACACGCCCCTCGCCCTTGTGTCGCAAGGGTTCGGGGCGAGCTGGGCGGGTATGACCGCTATTCGCACATTTGAGCGGACTACGACACGTCGCCCGACCCCTCCGTCAGAGCTTGACGGAGGGGAAGGCGGCGGCGTCGAGGGTGCCCACGATGCCCGGGGTCGGACGGGCCGGCGCGGGGGCCTCCAGGGCGCCGGCCAGGGCCGCCTCGCGCACCGCGGAGGCGACGGTCTTGGCGACGTCCTTGTGGAACACGCTCGGGATGATGTAGTTCGCGTTCAGCTCGTCGTCGGCCACGGTGGTGGCCAGCGCCCGGGCGGCGGCGATCATCATCTCGGTGTTGACGGTGCGGCTCTGGGCGTCCAGCAGGCCGCGGAAGACACCCGGGAAGACCAGCACGTTGTTGATCTGGTTCGGGAAGTCGCTGCGGCCGGTGGCGACCACGGCGGCGGTCTGCCGGGCGATGGCCGGGTCGACCTCCGGGTCCGGGTTGGCCAGCGCGAAGACGATCGCGTCCTCCGCCATGGTGGCCAGGTCGTCGCCGTCCAGGACGTTCGGGGCCGAGACGCCGATGAAGACGTCGGCGCCCGCCACGGCCTCCTTGAGGCTGCCGGTGCGGCCCGAACGGTTGGTGTGCTCGGCGATCCAGCGCAGGCTGTCGTTGAGGTCCTCGCGGCCCTGGTGGACCACGCCGCGCACGTCCGCCACGGTGGCGTGCTCGACGCCGGCCGCCATCAGCAGCTTGAGGATCGCGGTGCCGGCGGCGCCGGCGCCCGACATCACCACGCGGATGTCGCCGATCTCCTTGCCGACCACCTTCAGCGCGTTGGTGAGGGCGGCCAGCACCACGATCGCGGTGCCGTGCTGGTCGTCGTGGAAGACCGGGATGTCCAGGGCCTCGCGCAGCCGGGCCTCGATCTCGAAGCAGCGCGGCGCGGAGATGTCCTCCAGGTTGATCCCGGCGAAGCCCGGGGCGATCGCCTTGACGATCGTGACGATCTCGTCGGTGTCCTGGGTGTCCAGGCAGATCGGCCAGGCGTCGATGCCGGCGAAGCGCTTGAACAGGGCCGCCTTGCCCTCCATGACCGGCAGCGCGGCCTCCGGGCCGATGTTGCCCAGGCCCAGCACCGCCGAGCCGTCGGTGACCACGGCGACGCTGTTGCGCTTGATGGTCAGGCGGCGGGCGTCCTCGGGGTTCTCGGCGATCGCCATGCAGACCCGGGCGACACCCGGGGTGTAGATCATGCTGAGGTCGTCACGGTTGCGGATCGGCAGCTTGGACGACATCTCGATCTTGCCGCCGAGGTGCATCAGGAAGGTGCGGTCCGAGACCTTGCCGATCGACACGCCGTCGATCGCGCGAAGCTTCTCGACGATCTCCTCGCCGTGCGTGACCGAGGACGCCGCCACCGTGACGTCGATCCGCAGCGCTTCCAGGCCGGAGGCGGTGACGTCGAGACCGGTCACCGACCCGCCGGAGGACTCCACGGCCGTGGTGATCGCACTGACGGCGTTGCCCCGGGCCGGGACCTCCAGCCGTACCGTGATCGAGTTGGAGACACTGGGCACCGTCGCCATCGACGCTTCCTTCTTCCGTCTGTCCCGCAGGCTCAACATTTTGTTGAAGGCATCGCCTGCGCATGCTAGACCTCGATCGTCGCACCTTCCAAGGGGTACCCAGAAATAACGTTCATTGAGTGTGCGGACCCGACAATCCGGCCGACCGGGGCCGGCCCACCGCCGCTCACTCCTTGCCTCTCCCGGCCGATGCGTTACATTGGACGGGCACCGGCTCGATCCAAGCCCCCGGGCCCAACCTTCGTCCCTTCGAGGGACCACTTGCCGCGAGGCGAGCATGGCGGGTCGGTGTACTAAACGTCCGAAGGCCCCTCACCAGCCGGTGAGGGGCCTTCTTCCGTAGGGTCGGTCAGCCGTGCAGCAGCGCGGGCACGCCGGCCGCGTCCGGCAGGTCGTCCGGGCCGGAGAGCACGGTCAGCCGCTGGGTCGCGCGGGTGAGCGCCACGTACAGCACCCGCAGGCCGGCCTCCGACTCGCCGGCGATGCCGGTCGGGTCGGCCACCACGGTCGCGTCGTACTCCAGGCCCTTCGCCTCCAGGCTGCCCAGCGCCACCACGCGCTCGCCCAGGCCCTCGGCCCAGCCCGCGGCCTCGTCCCGACGGTCCATCGGCACCACGATCGCCACGGTGCCGCCCACCTCGGCCAGCAGCCGCTCCAGCTCGGCGCGGGCGGCCCTGCCGAAGGCCTCCGGCGAGGGATCGGCGACGGCCGCGAAGCGCGGCTCCACGCCGACGTGGCGCACCGCGCTCGGCGAGGGCGTGCCCGGCGCCGCGAGCGCCAGCACCTTCGCCGCGACCTCGGCGATCTCGGCCGGGTTGCGGTAGTTCACGGTCAGCGTGAAGCGGCGGCGCTGCTTGCCGGAGAGCACCTCGTCCAGCGCGGCCTGGGCCTCCTGCGGGAACGGCCAGGAGGACTGCGCCGGGTCGCCGACGATCGTCCAGGTGGCCATCCGGGCACGGCGGCCGATCATCCGCCACTGCATCGGGGTGAGGTCCTGAGCCTCGTCCACGATGATGTGGGCGTACTCGGTGCGCTCGACCGGCTGGCGCTCGCGCTGGCGGGTGCTGCGGTCGGCGAAGGTGGTGACCTCGTCCAGACCGGTCAGCAGGTCCATCGCGTCCACCTCGCGGACCTTCGGCCGGGCCGGCTCGCCGAGCAGCACCTGGAGCTCGTCCACCAGCGCGACGTCGTGCGCGGACAGCGCGCCCTCGCCCCGGTCGGACAGGTGGCGCCAGGAGGCGGCCAGCAGCCGGGCCTCGTCCGGGGTGACGGCGCGCCGGGCGATCCGGTTGATGTGCCGGTGCTGGCGGAGCGTGGCGAGCACCCGGCGCGGGGTCACGGTCGGCCACCAGGCGTCCAGGAAGTCCAGGAAGGACGCCTCGTCCGAGACGTACTCGTCGAAGGCCTCCTTCTCCTCCTGCCGCTGCTCGCGGCCGTAGTGGTCGGTGGGCTTCGGCAGGTCCCGGACGGCCAGCTGCCACAGCGCGTCCAGCAGCAGCCGGCGGGCGCGCGGGCGCAGCAGGTTCAGCGGGGTGCCGCCGGAGCCCACCACGTTGCCGCGCACGGCCTTCAGCCGGCCGGCGTCCAGCTTCAGCACCTCGCCGCGGGCGACCACCTTCAGCTCCTGCGGCGCGCCCAGCTCCAGCGCCGCGCGGGCGGCCCGGCGCAGCAGCTGCACCATCCGGGCCGAGCCCTTGACCCGGGCCGCCTCGGGGGTGTCGTAGGTGCCCGCCTCGATGCCGTCCACCAGCGAGCCGACGGCCCGGATGGCGACCTGGCCCTCCTCGCCGAGCGCGGGCAGCACGCCCTCGGTGTAGGAGACCAGCAGCGGGGTCGGCGAGACCACCAGGATGCCCCCGGCGTAGCGCCGGCGGTCCTGGTAGAGCAGGTAGGCGGCGCGGTGCAGGGCGACGGCGGTCTTGCCGGTGCCGGGGCCGCCGGTGACCAGGGTGGCGCCCGCGGCGGCGGCGCGGATCACCTCGTCCTGCTCCTTCTGGATGGAGGAGACGATGTCGCGCATCGAGTGGCTGCGGGCACGGCCCAGCGAGGCCATCAGCGCGCCGTCGCCGACCACGGCCAGTTCCTCGCCGCCCAGGGTCGGGGTGAGGTCGGGGCGCAGCAGGTCGTCCTCGACGCCGACCACCTTGCGGCCCTTGGAGCGGATCACCCGGCGGCGGATCACCCGGCCCGGCTCGACCGGGGTGGCGCGGTAGAACGGGGCGGCGGCGGGCGCGCGCCAGTCGATCACCAGCGGACCGTACTCGGCGTCCAGCACGCCCAGCCGGCCGATGTGGAGGGTCTCGGCGACGGCCGGGTCGGCCGGGTCGAGCGGGGTGTTCGAGGGAATGCCGTGCTCCTCCGGGGCGTCCGCCCGCTGGAGGTCGATCCGGCCGAACAGGAAGTCCTCGAACTCGTTGTTCAGCCGCTGGAGGTGCGCGCCGGCCCGGTAGACCTGGGCGTCGCGCTCGGCGAGCGCGCCGGGGGTGCCGACCTGGACCCGCTTGGCGGCGTCCTCCAGGATGTACTCGGCCTCGGCGAGCTTCTCCTCCAACCGGTGGTAGACGGTGTCGAGGTGCTGCTGTTCACCGGCGATCTCGCGGGTCCGGACGGTCTCGTGGTCGGCGGCGGGGGTGGTGTCCGTGTTGCTCTGCATGGCCTCGGTGGTTGCGACGGAATCCGGCTCCGGAAAACGAGCGGACGGATGATCCTACGCCGCGGGCCCCGCGCCGCGCTGCTCCGGAACGTACAAAAATCGAAGGCCGCCCTCCGCTGGGAGCGGTGGACGGCCTTCGATGTGAACATGGGGTGGTGGAGATGCCGGGAATCGAACCCGGGTCCAGTGGAGTTAATTCAGGGCTTCTCCGAGCGCAGTCCGCTGTGCTTTTCTCGGCCCTGGCGGTCACACGGACAAGCCGCCAACAGGCCCAGCTGCTGTTTGATTTCCCATCCGCCCTCGCAGCCCGGGCGGACGGTTGAGTTCCCTAGATTATGCCAGGGTCCGGGTCGGGAACCCCCCGGTCTGACACCCAAGCGCTATCGGTGCTTATTAGGCAGCGAGAGCGAACTGCTGGGAATCGCGCTTAGAGTTGGCGATTATTTTTTTGCGACACGTGGTTAACGAGATCATTGCCGCGTTCCTCGGCTCGCTTCCCCTGTTTCAACATCCCCTGTCGAAACCGATCATCCCCATGTTTTGTTGAGAAACAGCTCGGACGGTGATCGTCCGTGTTGCTTGAGCCATCGTACGCGAGGCGACGGGCGAGGGTCCAGCGGATTAACCCTGGCGCCGCCGGGCCGCCGCCACCGCGCGGGCCGTCTCGCGGGTGTCCTGCTTCTCGCGCAGCGTCTGGCGCTTGTCGTACAGCTTCTTGCCGACCGCGAGCGCCAGTTCGAGCTTGACCCGGCCGTCCTTGAAGTACAGCGAGAGCGGGATCAGGGTGTGGCCCGCGTCGCGGACCTTGCTCTCGATCTTGTGGATCTCCATCCTGTGCAGCAGCAGCTTGCGCTTGCGCCGCGCCGCGTGGTTGGTCCACGTCCCCTGGGTGTACTCGGGGATGAAGATGTTGTCGATCCACGCCTCGTGGTCCTGGATGTAGGCGTAGCCGTCGACCAGGTTGGCCCTCCCCTCGCGCAGCGACTTGACCTCGGTGCCGGTGAGGACGAGACCGCACTCGTAGGTGTCGAGGATGGTGTACTCGTGTCGCGCCTTCTTGTTCTGCGCGATCAGCTTCTGTCCGGTTTCCTTTGCCATAGCGCGGTCATTCTCGCACTTCGGGGCCGGGTCGGTCAGCTGCTTTAGGCGCGGGTGCCCAGTCCCGAGAGGACCCGCTGGGCGAGCTGGTCGGCCTCCTCGCCCGAACCGGCCGGGACGTCGGGGGTGAGTCCGGTGCCGTCCAGGGAACGGCCGGCCGGGGTGTAGTAGCGGCCGACGGTCAGCTCCAGCACGGCGCCGTCGGCGAGCCGGCTGGGCTGCTGGACGGTGCCCTTGCCGAAGGTCCGCGAGCCCACCACCACGGCGCGGCTGCGGTCCTGGAGGGCGCCGGCGAGCAGTTCGGCGGCGCTCATCGTGCCGCCGTCCACCAGCACCACCAGCGGGGTGCGCTGGTCGCCGCCGGGCGGGGCGGTCAGCTCCCGGGTCTCGCCGCGCTCCAGGTAGGAGCCGACCGGGCCGCCGTCCAGGAAGATCCCCGCGGTGCCGGCCGCCTCGTCGACCAGCCCCCCGGAGTTGCCGCGAAGATCGAGGACCACGCCGGTGTGCGGGGCGCCCAGCGCGGCGCGCACCTGGTCGGCCACGCCGCTGGTGAAGGCGCGGACGGTCACCCGCACCACGCCCTTGCCCAGCTGCTCCGCGGTGACCTGCCGGCTGTCCAGCAGCACGCGCCGCAGCAGCAGTTCGCGCTCCTCGCCCCCGCCGCGCCGGACGGCCAGGGTGACCTCGGAGCCGGCCCGGCGGTCCTCGCCCTGGCCGCGCAGCCGGGCGACCACCTCGGTCACCGGCAGGTGGTCGGCCTGGTCCCGGCCGATCCGCAGCAGCCGGTCCCCGGGGACGATCCCGGCCGCGGCGGCCGGCCCCCCGGGGGCGACCTGGGAGACCTCGGTGACGCCGTCCTGGCCGCGGCCGACCGAGAGGCCGACGCCGGGGTACCGGCCGTCCAGGCCCTGGCTGAACTCCGCGTACTCCTGGGCGCTGTAGTACGCGCCCCAGCGGTCGCCGCCGGCCGCGAGCAGGTGCTCGGCCTGCTGCTCGGACAGGGCGGCGCCGGCCGGGTCCGCGGGGAGCCCGCCGACGGCGGGGGCAGTGTCCGCGGAGGAGCGCGGCGGCGGGTCGTTCGGATCGCCCCAGGCGCCGGCGCAGAGGATGCCGAGGTCGGTGAGGATCCACTCGACCCGGGTGGAGGAGGCGAGCGCGACCCGCTCCTCGGCCCGCACCCCGAGGTCGGCGAGGCCCGCCGCGATCGCGTAGACCCGCTCGGCGGCCTGGGCCCAGCTCAGCGACTTCCACTCGTCGGGGCTCTGGCCGCTGCCCGGCACCGGGTAGCGGTAGGCCTCCGCGTCCGGCGTGGCGTCCACGCGCTGGACGAAGA
>NZ_JBHUAF010000411.1:0-7411 GCF_042789895.1 Kitasatospora sp. NPDC056783 | reverse complement strand
AGGTAGCCGCGGGCCACACCCTCGCCGGCCAGGTACAGCTCGCCGACGCAGCCGGGCGGGACGGGCCGCAGCCGCCGGTCCAGGACGTGCACCCGGCGGTCGTCCAGCGGGTGGCCGATCGGGACGGTGTCGGGCACCGCCGCGGCGTCCGGGAGGGCCTGGGCGGTGGCGAAGGTGGTGGTCTCGGTGGGCCCGTAGCCGTCCACCACGGTCAGCCCGGGGCAGGCCGCCAGCACCCGACGCACGGCGGCGGCGGGCACCACGTCCCCGCCGGTCCACAGGGTGCGCAGGCCGGTGAAGCAGTCCGGGGCGTCCTGGGCGAGCAGCCGGAACAGCCCGGCGGTGAGCCAGAGCGCGGTCGGCCCGTCCGGCCCGGCGAGCCGGCGCAGCAGCGCCGCGTCCACCGGCCCGTCGGGGGCGACGAGCACGCAGCCGCCGTTCAGCAGCGGCGCCCACACCTCGAAGGTGGCGGCGTCGAAGGCGACCGGGGAGTGCAGCAGCACCCGGGCGCAGCCGCCGTCGGCGAAGCGGCTGTCGGTGGCGAGCGAGGCCACGTCGCGGTGCCGGACGGCGACGGCCTTGGGCTCTCCGGTGGAGCCGGAGGTGTACATCACGTACGCCAGCCGGTCCGGGTCCGCGGTCGGCGGATCCAGGGTGGCCGAACCGTCCCTGGCGGCGGCGACCTGCCCGGCGGTGAGCGAGGCGGCCGCGCCGGCCCGGTCGAGCAGGGTGCGGCGGCGCTCCTCGGGGGCGCGCAGGTCGACGGGCAGGTAGGCGCCGCCCGCCTTGAGCACGGCCAGCTGGGCGACGACCAGTTCGGCGCCGCGGTCCATGACCAGCGCCACCCGGCCCTCGGGCGCCAGCCCGTCGGCGAGCAGCCGGGCCGCGAGCCGGTCGGACCAGTCGTCGAGCGCGCGGTACGTCAGTTCGCGGCCGCCGTCGCGCACGGCGGGCGCGTCGGGGGCGCTGCGGACCCGCTCGGCGAAGATCCGCAGCGGGCTGCTCGGCGCCGCCGGGCGGGCGGTGGTGTCCCAGGCGGCGAGCAGTTCGCGGTCGGCGGGGGTGAGCGGGTCCAGGGCGGCGAGGCCGCCGTCCAGGCCGTCGGCGAGGGCGGTGAGCAGCCGGGCGAGGCGGTCGGCGGCGTCCTCGGCCGTCCGCTCGTCGAACAGCGCCGGGTCGTACGCGAGGTCGAAGGCGAGCTGTCCGCTGAGGTGGGCACGCAGGCACCAGGGGAAGGTGGTGGCGTCGTCGGCGCGCACCTCGACCACCCGGACGCCGGTGCGGTCGGCGGCCGACTCGTCGACGGGGTAGTTCTCGAACACCAGCATGCTGTCGAACAGCTGTTCCCCGGCGGGAAGTTCGCTCAGGCCCTGGATCCGGGGCAGCGCCAGGTGGTCGTGCCGGCGGCCGTCGCTCTGCCGGTCCTGGAGGTCGCGCAGCCAGGCCCGCACGCCGCCGGGCGCCGACCCGGCACGGGCCGGCAGCGGGACCCGGCACGGCACGGTGTTGATGAACAGGCCGATCATCGTCTCGACGCCGGGCAGTTCGGCCGGGCGTCCGGAGACGGTGGTGCCGAAGACCACGTCCTCGACGCCGGCGTAGCGGGCCAGCAGCAGCGCCCAGGCGCCCTCCACCAGGGTGTTGACGGTCAGCCCGGCGGCGGCCGCGTTCTCCCGCAGCCGGACGGAGAGCCCCTCGTCCAGGGTGCGGTGGACGGCGGCGGTGGCTCGGGCCCGGTGGGCGCCGGCGGGCCGGCGGTCGTAGGGCAGCGCGGTCCGTTCGGTGAACCCGGCCAGCGCGGTGCTCCAGTGCTCCTCGGCGGCCTGCCCGTCCTGCTCGCCGAGCCAGGCCAGGAAGTCCGCGAACGGCCGTCGGACCGGCCGGGGCGCCTGCGGACCGCCGGTGCGCGCCGCGTACTCCTCGCACACCTCGGTGAGCAGCTGGCCGGTGCTCCAGCCGTCCAGGATCAGGTGGTGGGTGGACCAGAGCAGCAGCACCTCGCCGTCCGGCAGCGCGGCCAGCGCCAGCCGGGTGAGCGGAGCGGTGCCCAGGTCCAGCCCGGCGGCCCGCTCCTCGGCGAGCAGCCGCTCGGTCTCGGCGGCGCGCCGCTCGGGCGGCAGCCCGCGCCAGTCCAGGTGGCGGACGGGCAGCGCGGCGTGCCGGGCGACCAGCTGGACGGGGTGCGGCAGGCCGCGCCAGTGCACGGCGGTGCGCAGCGCCGGGGTGCGGTCGGCGACCTGCTGCCAGGCCTCGGCGAAGGCCGCCGGGTCGGCGACGCCCGCCAGCCGGACGGCGATCCGGTCCACGTAGGCGCCGTCCTGGTCGACCAGCCCGTGGAAGAGCATGCCGGACTGCAGCGGGGTCAGCGGCAGGACGTCCTCGATGTCCCGGCCGTCGCCGACCAGGCGGTCCAGCTGCTGCTGGTCGAGGCCGGCCAGCGGGAAGTCGGACGGGGTGCGGCCGCCGGCGCCGGGGCTCGCGCAGTGCTCGGCCAGCTCGCGCAGCGCCTGGAGGGTCTGCTCGGCGAGGGCGCGGACGGTGGCCTCGTCGTAGACGGCCGGGGGGTAGGTCCAGCCCAGTTCGAGCCGACCGTCCTGGACCGCGCCGATGACGTCCAGCAGGTAGGGGCGGGGTTCGTCCGGGTCGGCGTCCCGCCCGGCCGGGGGCAGCGAGCCGCGCAGCAGCCCGTCCGCGCCGCCGTGGGAGTCCCACTGGCCGTGGTAGTTGAAGCCGACCCGCGGGGCCGCCGCGCCCGGCGGCAGGGCACCGGGGCGCAGGTGGCGCAGCGCGCCGTGGCTGAGGCCGCGCAGCGGGACGGCGCGCAGCTGCTCCTTGACGGAGCGCAGGGTGTCGTGCCAGCCGGCCTCGGGGGCGACGCGCAGGGCGAGCGGGAACTCGGCGGTGAACCAGCCGACCGTCCGGGACAGGTCCTGGTCGGCGAACAGGTCCTCGCGGCCGTGGCCCTCCACCCCGATCAGCACGGTGTCCCGGCCGCACCAGCGGGACAGGGTGCGGCCCAGGGCGCTGAGCAGGACGTCGTTGACCTGGGTGCGGTAGACGGCCGGGACCCGGCGCAGCAGCGCCTCGGTGGCGCGTTCGTCCAGGGTGACGGTGAGGGTGGCGGCGGTGCCGTGGGTGTTGGCGCCGGGCCGCCCGGCGGGCAGCTCGGCCGGGGCCTCGCCGGCGCGGGTCCAGTAGGCGGTGTCGCCGTCCAGGGCGCCGGCGCGGGTGTGGCGCTCCAGCCGGCTCGCCCATCGGGCGTAGGAGGTGCCCGGCTCCGGCAGCCGGGCGGGGGCGTCGGTGCGGGCGGTGCGGTAGGCCGCTTCGAGGTCGGCCAGCAGGATCCGCCAGGAGACGCCGTCCACGGCCAGGTGGTGGACGGTGAGCACGAGTTGGCCGGGCTGTTCGGCGTCTCCCGCGAAGTGCAGGGCGCGCAGCATCCGGCCCTCGACCGGGTCGAGGGAGCGCTGGGCCTCCTCGGTGCCGTGCTGCACCTGTGCCTCGGTGGCGGCCGGGTGGTGGCTGAAGACGCCGTCCGGGGCCCGGTCTCGGACTTCCTGGCTCCAGCCGGTCTCGCCGTGGCGGAACCGGGTGCGCAGCGCCGGGTGGCGCTCCACCAGGGCGAGCACCGCGTGCCGCAGGGCGGCCGGGTCGGTGTCCGGGGCCAGTGCGAACCGCTGGGTCATGGTGAAGCGCAGCGCGTCGCCGGGGCGGCGGCCGTCGAGGTACGCGTGCTGGATCGGGGTGAGCGGTGCCTCGCCGGGCTCGGTCCCCGAGGTCTCCGGGGAATCGGCCGACTCGCCGACGGTCAGGGCGAGTTCGGCGATGTTCTGGTAGCGGAAGACGTCCTTGGTGGTGAGGGCGAGTCCGGCGGCGCGGGCCCGGGAGACGATCTGGATGCTGAGGATGGAGTCGCCGCCGAGCGTGAAGAAGTTGTCCCGGGCGCCGACCCGCTCCACGCCCAGCACCTCGGCCCAGATCGCGGCGAGCCGCTGCTCGGTGCCGGGGCGCGGGGCGACGTACGGGGTGGTGCGGTCCGGCCGGGCCGACGGGGCGGGCAGGGCGCGCCGGTCGGTCTTGCCGCTGGTGGTGCGCGGGATGCGGGCGAGCGGGACGTACGCGGTGGGCACCAGGTGGTCGGGCAGGGTGCGGCGCAGCCAGGCCCGTAGCTCCTCGGCGGGCGGGACCCGGTCACCGGCCGGCACCGGGTAGCCGACCAGCAGGGTCCGGCCGCCCTGTTCGCGGGCGGCGACGGCGCAGTCGGCGACGTCGGGGTGGGTCAGCAGCGCGGCCTCCACCTCGCCGGGCTCGATCCGGAAGCCGCGGATCTTGACCTGGGCGTCGGCCCGGCCGAGGAACTCCAGCTGTCCTTGCGCGTCCCAGCGGGCGAGGTCGCCGGTGCGGTACATCCGGGTGCCCGGGGCGCCGTGCGGGTCGGCGAGGAAGCGGGTGGCGGTCAGCCCGGGCCGGCCGAGGTAGCCGCGGGCGACCTGCTCGCCGGCCAGGTACAGCTCCCCCGGCATGCCGGGCGGCACCGGGCGCAGCGCGCCGTCCAGCACGTAGGCGCGCGTGCCGCGCCCCGGCCGGCCGATCACCGGGCGCTCCGGATGGTCGGCGCAGCGGGCGTAGGCGGCGTCGACGGTGCACTCGGTGGGCCCGTACAGGTTGTAGGTGGTGACGCCGAACTCGGCCTGGGCGGCGCAGAGTTCACGCCAGGTGGCGGCGGGGACGGCCTCGCCGCCGAGCAGCAGGACGCGCGGGTGGTGCGGGGCGGGGGCGAGCAGCCCGGCGGCGGTGAGTTCGCGCAGCAGGGAGGGGGTGACGTTGACGACGTCGATCCGCCGGTCGACGATCCGCGCGCGGAAGGCCTGCGGGTCCAGCCGGACCTCCTCGTCGATCAGGTGGAGTTCCTGGCCGAACGCCAGCAGCAGCGGGGCCTCCCAGCTGGTGTCGAAGGAGAGGGAGGCGCTGAGCGCGACCCGCAGCCGGCGGCCGTCGGCGGTGTGCGGCGCGAGCACCCCCGCCCGGTGGTCGTGGCAGAGGTTGACCAGCTGGCGGTGTTCGACGAGCACGCCCTTGGGGCGGCCGGTCGATCCCGAGGTGTGGATGAGGTACGCGGCGTTCGCCGGCAGCAGCGGGGCCGTCCGCTCGGCGTCGGTCAGGTCGTGGCCCGGCAGGTCGTCCCAGGGCACCTCGCCGAGGGCCCGCTCGGTCAGCACCGTACGGGGCCGGGTGTCGTCGAGCAGCAGGGCGGCCCGCTCCTCGGGCAGGTCCGGGTCGACGAACTGGAGGGCGGCGCCCGCCTTGAGCACCCCGAGCAGGGCGACGATCAGGTCGGAGGTGCGCGGCAGCCGGACGGCGACCACCTGCTCCGGGCCGGCGCCGAGGGCGGCCAGGTGGCGGGCGAGCCGGTTGGCCCGGGCGTTGAGGGCGGCGAAGTCCAGGGTGGCGTCCCGGGCGACCAGCGCGGTGGCCCCGGGGGTGCGGGCGGCCTGCGCCTCGAACAGGGCGGTGAAGGTGGTGTCCGGCGCGGGCTGCGGCTCGCCCCGGCCCTGCCGCAGCACCTGCCGCCGCTCGTCCTCGGTCATCAGCGGCAGCGCCCCGACGGGCGTGTGCGGCGCCTCGGCGGCGGCCGCCAGCAGGGTGCCCAGCGCGTCGGTCAGGCGTCGGGCGGTGCTCTCGTCGAACAGTCCGGTGCTGTATTCCAGGTAGCCGGTCAGGCCGCCGTCGTGCTCGGCGAAGTCGAAGGACAGGTCGAAGGTGGCGTTGCGGACCGGCGGGGTGACCGGTTCCACCGTCAGGCCGGGCAGCCGGGGCGCCTGCGCGCCGAGGTTGTGCAGCGCCACCATGACCTGGAACAGCGGGGTGCGGCTGGTGTCGCGCTCCGGCTGGAGGGCGTCCACCACCCGTTCGAAGGGCACCTCCTGGTGGGCCAGCGCCGCCAGCACGGTGTGCTGGGCGGCGGTCAGCAGCTCGTGGAAGGACAGTTCGGGGCGGATGTCGCCGCGCAGCACCAGGGTGTTGACGAACATGCCGACCACGTCGTGGAGTTCGCCCTGCTCGCGGCCGGAGGTGACGGTGCCCACGGCGATGTCGCGCTGCCCGGACCAGCGGGCCAGCAGCACCTGGCAGGCGGCCAGCAGGACGGTGTAGAGGGTGCCGTCGGCCGCCCGGCCGCGCTCGCGCAGCCGGGCGGTCAGCTCGGCGGGCAGGGTGAAGGTGACCAGCGCGCCCTCCCGGCCGCGCACCGCCGGGCGCGGCCGGTCGGTGGGCAGCTCCAGCGGGGCCAGGCCGTCCAGGGCCCGCCGCCAGTGGTCGAGGTCGGCCTCGGCGGCGGCGGTGCGGGTGCGCTGCCAGGCCGCGTAGTCGGTGTACCGGACGGGCAGCGCGGGCAGCTCCGGTCGGCGGCCCTCGACGGCGGCGGCGTACAGCTCGCCCAGGTCGCGGCCCAGCACGCCCATCGACCAGCCGTCGGTGGCGATGTGGTGCACGGCCAGCACCAGGACGTGCTCGTCGACGGCCGTACGGGCCAGGTGGGCGCGCAGCACCGGGCCGGCTTCGAGGTCGAAGGGGGTGGCGGCGATCCGCTCCACCAGGGCGTCCAGGCCGGCCGGGGAGACGTCCTCGCGGGGCAGCTCGACGGGCTCGGGCGGGCGGACCACCTGCCGGGCCCGGCCGTCCCGTTCGGCGTAGGTGGTCCGCAGCGCCTCGTGCCGCTCGACGAGCGCGTCCAGGGCGCCGGCCAGCGCGGCCCGGTCGAGGGCGCCGCGCAGCCGCAGCACCGACAGCGAGCTGTACTCGGTGCTGCCGGGCTCGAACCGGTCGAGGAACCAGAGCCGCTGCTGGGCGTGGGAGAGCGGCGGCTCGGCGGCCGGGTCGGCGGCGGGGATGACGGCGGCCGCGGTGCCTCCGCCGGGGGTGCCGAGCGCCTCGGCCAGGTCGGCGAGCACCGGGTGGGTGAACAGCAGCCGGGGCGAGAGGTCGGCGGAGCCGAAGGCGGCGCGCAGCCGGGCGGTGACGCGTACGGCGAGGATGGAGTCCCCGCCGAGGGCGAAGAAGTCGTCCTCGGCGCCGATCTCCCCGGCGTCCAGGACCTCCGTCCAGGCCTCGGCGACCAGCCGTTCGGCGTGGCCGCGGGGCGCGGTGCGCTCGCGGCCGGCCGCGTAGCCGTCGGGGCCGGGCAGCGGCAGGGCGCGCCGGTCGAGCTTGCCGTTGGGGGTCAGCGGCAGGGCGGCCAGCGGGACGTAGGCGGCGGGCACCAGGTAGGCGGGCAGCAGCCGTTCCAGGTGGGCGCGCAGCTCGGCGGCGGACGGGGGCCGCTCGGCGCCCTCGCCGACCACGTGGGCGACCAGCCGGCGGGTGCCGGCGGCGTCCTGGTGGACGCCGACGGTGGCCAGGCCCACGCCCGGGT
>NZ_JBHUAF010000410.1:0-7430 GCF_042789895.1 Kitasatospora sp. NPDC056783 | reverse complement strand
GGAGACGGGCGGCGCCACCGGCACGTCCGCCGCTCAGAGCGCCCGGGTCAGCCGGTCGGTGAGCAGCCGGGTGAAGCGGGCCGGGTCGGGCAGCTCGCCGCCCTCGGCGAGCAGGGCGCTGCCGTGGACCAGCTCGGCGATCTCCGCCAGCGCGGGATCGCCCGCGTCGGCCTCGTGCGCCGTGCGCAGCGCGACCACCAGCGGGTGCGCCGGGTTGAGCTCCAGGGTCCGCTTGACCGGCGGCACCTGCTGGCCCATCGCCCGGTACATCTTCTCCAGGGTCGGGGTCATGTCGTGGGCGTCGCCGACGAGGCAGGCCGCCGAGGTGGTCAGCCGCGAGGACAGCCGGACCTGCTTGACCTGCTCGGCCAGGGCGGTGGTGAGCCAGGCCAGCAGGGCGGCGAAGTCCTGTTCGCGCCGGCTCTTCTCGGCGTTGGCCTCCTCGTTCCCGTCGGCCGGCTCGTCGAGGTCGACCTGGCCCTTGGCGATGGACTGGAAGCGGTGGCCGTCGAAGGCCGGGACCTGCTCGACCCAGACCTCGTCGACCGGGTCGGTGAGGATCAGCACCTCGTACCCCTTGGCGCGGAAGGCCTCCAGGTGCGGGGAGTTCTCCACGGTGGCCCGGGTCTCGCCGGTCAGGTAGTAGATCGCCTCCTGGCCGTCCTTCATCCGCTCGACATAGTCGGCCAGCGTGGTGGTCCGCTCCGGGTCGTGGGTGGAGGCGGCCGACACCAGCCCGAGCAGGGCCTCGGTGTTGTCGGTGTCCTCCAGCAGGCCCTCCTTCAGCACGCTGCCGAACTGGGACCAGAGCTTCGCGTAGGCCTCGGCGTCGCCGGTCCGCACCTCCTTGAGCGCGCCGAGGACCTTCTTGACGAGGCGCCGGCGCACCGCGCGGATCTGCCGGTCGTGCTGGAGGATCTCGCGGGAGATGTTCAGCGACAGGTCGTGGGTGTCCACCACGCCCTTGACGAAGCGCAGGTAGTTGGGCATCAGCGCTTCGCAGTCGTCCATGATGAAGACCCGCTTGACGTACAGCTGCACGCCGCGCTTGGCGTCCCGGGAGAACAGGTCGAACGGTGCCTGTGAGGGGACGAACAGCAGCGCCTCGTACTCGAAGGTGCCCTCGGCGCGCATGTGGACGGTCTTGGCCGGGGGCTGCCAGTCGTGGCTGATCTGCCGGTAGAACTCGGTGTACTCCTCCTCGGTGACCTCGGTGCGCGGCCGGGCCCAGAGCGCCTTCATCGAGTTGAGGGTCTCGGTCCCGGTGGTGGTGGCGCCCTCGGAGTCGGTGCGCTCGGTGGTCATCCGGATCGGCCAGCGGATGAAGTCCGAGTACTGCTTGACGATCTGGCGGATCTTCCGCTCGGACAGGTAGTCGGCCAGGCCGTCCTCGCTGTCGGCGGGCTTGATGTGCAGGGTGACGGAGGTCCCCACCGGCAGCCCGTCGACGGCCTGGAGCTCGTAGGTGCCCTCGCCGTCGGACTCCCACTGGGTGCCGGCGTCGGTGCCCGCCCGGCGGGTGCGCAGGGTGACCTTGTCGGCGACCATGAACGCCGAGTAGAAGCCGACGCCGAACTGTCCGATCAGGCTCTGCGCCGCCGCGGCGTCCTGGGCGTCCTTGAGCTTCTCCAGCAGGCCCGCGGTGCCGGACTTGGCGATCGTGCCGATCAGCTCCACGATCTCGTCCCGGCTCATGCCGATGCCGTTGTCGTGGACGGTGAGGGTGCGGGCGTCCTGGTCGACGTCCAGGGTGATGTGCGGGTCCGAGGTGTCGGCCGCGAGGTCGGAATCGGTCAGCGACTCCAGCCGGAGCTTGTCCAGGGCGTCGGAGGCGTTGGAGATCAGCTCGCGCAGGAAGATGTCCTTGTTCGAGTAGATCGAGTGGATCACCAAACGGAGCAACTGACGGGTCTCGGCCTGGAATTCCAGCGTCTCGACACTGCTACCCACTCTGGGGCTCGCTTTCTTCCTGAAGGTCACGGAGGTGACGGAGGGTACGGAGGTGCGGGTGGGCTCTGGCGGCCCGTATCGCATCGTAGATGGTGACTCCGCTCCGGTCGGGCCGATCAGTCGATCGAGGGTGCTTCGGCGGCGGCGGTCAAGGGCTCCCGCCTCAACAGCCGGGCCGTGGCGGACAGCGTCTGCTCCTCCACCTTCGGCGCCGGCTGGCGCGAGGCCGAGTTCCACGACGGCCACTACGGCCCCGACCTGTCGCTGACCGGCGGCTGGACCTTCTGGGCCTACGGCAACATCCCGAACGACACCCGGTTCTGGACCGCCATCAACGACCAGCCGGCCAACCCCTGGAACTGACCCGACGGCAGCCGCCGGCGCGCCCGCCCTCCCCGTGGGCGCGCCGCGGCCGTACCCGGGCGGCGGGTGACGGCCTCGCACGGTCGGGCAGTTCGGGGATTCGCCGACGGGACATCCGGGTACGCCGTACGCTCGGGCGCCGACGGTGGTCGTCGGGAACGGCCCGGAACCGGTAGGAGGACGGCGTGAACACGGCTGCCGCACGGCCCGCACAACCGCGCTCACGCGTCGGCGGGTCCGCACCCCGGATCGACCCGCTGCTCGCCGACCGCGTCACCGAGGCGCTCCTCCTCGCCGGCCTGCCCGTCGGCTACGGCGGCCACGGGGTCGGCGTCCGACTGCGCCCGGCCGAACCGTACGACGACTCCGACGACTGCGCGGGCCTCGTCGCGCTGCACTGGGAACCCGGGCCCCGGCTGGCGGCCGCGGCGGCGATGGCGCAGCAGTCGGCGTCCTCGGCCCGGCGGGTCGTCAGCGGCAGCATGGAGAACGCGCTGGCCGAGTTCCTGCCGGCGTTCGGCCTGGAGGTCGCCCCGGGCCGGGCCGAGGGGGAGACCAGGGTGGGCGGGGCCGGTGCGTCCGGGGTGTCGCCGTCCGGGGTGTCGGCGTCAGGGGCGTTGCCGTCGGGGACGTTGCCGTCGGGGGCACGCCCGCAGGACCTCGGCATCGGGGCCGACGTCGTGGACGCGGTCCGCCGCGCCGCCGCGCTCGTCGGCCTGCCGGTCGCCGACCACCTGCGCGCGCCGGGCATCACGCTCGACGCGTGCCGTCCCGTCGACGAGGGGGACGACGCCAGGGGCATCGCCGACCTGCGCTGGAACCCCTCCGTACGGCTGGCCGCCGCCGCCCACGAGGACGAGCGGGCCGCCCGCGCCCGGACCGCCGTGCAGGACGCGATGCGCCACGCCTTCGGCTCCGTCCTCGGGGCCTGCGGCCTCGAACTGCGCTGGCGCCGCCCCGCGAACCTCCCGTACCAGCTGCGCGCCTACGGACCCGCCGAGCAGCCGCCGGTACGGCGCTGACCTCGGCGGGCCCCTGGGACTACCCGGGGCCGAGGACCTTGCCGTAGACCGCGGAGCCGCGCCGGACCGTCATGCCCAGCCGCTGGTAGAGGGGCAGCGCGCCGCTCTCCGAGTGGGTCCACAGGGTGCAGGTGCGGTGGCCCCGGCGGTGGGAGGCGCGGAACGACTCCCGCAGCAGCACGCGGGCGATGCCCCGGTGGCGGTGGTCCTCGCGGACGGCGACCCGCTCGACGTAGCCCTCGTCGGAGCCCGGAACGTCCAGTGCCAGCACCGCGCCGACCAGGTGGTCGCCCGCGAACGCCAACGGCGAGAGCGCCGGTGCGAAGGCGTCGAGCCCGACGGTGTGCCGGGCCCACTCCTCGTACGGCTTCCGCCGCGTCTGCCACTCGTCGAAGGCGTCCTCGGTGAGCCGGTAGACGGCCCGTTCGTCACCGGGGCGGAACGCGCGCACGGTGATCCCGGGCGGCGGCGCGGGCACCACGGGCTCGGTGGGCATGGCGATCTCCAGCAGCCACTGGGCGACGAACGGCTCGTAGCCGCGGGAGCGCAGCAGCTCCACCGCTGCCCGGTCGCCGTCCGTGACCGTCTGGCTGAGCCGCTCGCCGCCCGCCCGCCGGGCCCGCGCCTCGGCCCAGTCGAGCAGCGCGCCGCCCAGGCCCTGACCGCGGTGACGGGGGTGGACGTCGACCGCGCTGCGCCGGCCGCCGTGCACCCAGGCCCGGCCGACGAGGCGCTCGGCCGGGTCGTGGACGAGCAGGGTGTCGAGGGCCGGGTCGAGGCCGGGCAGTGCGAGGTCCGCGGCGATGCGGTCGGCTTCGGTGTCGGGACGGCCCAGGAGCTCGCGCTCGCAGGCGGTGACCAGGCCGTGGATCGCGGGGGCGTCGGCGACGGTCGCCGCCCGGCAGCGGTAGGACGGTGGGAACGGAGAGGGAGACGGGTCAGCCATGGCGTGACCGGTCCTCGGCTCCGGTCTCCGGGGGACCGGCGAGGTGCTCCCGGAGCCTGGCGTGGCGGAACTGGTAGACCGCTCCGGCCTGGCGCAGGACACCGCGCTCCCGGTGGGCGTCCTCGAGGAACGTCATCGCCCGCCAGGGCAGCCGCCCGGTCAGCGGCAGCCAGATCCTCGCGATGACCACCCACTCGCCCCACGCCGTCAGGGAGAGGGCCGCTCCGAGCCCGCCCGCGAACGCCGTGAGGAGCCCGACCCGGATGTCCCACACGGGGCTCGTCCTGAGGGGGACGTCCCAGAGGGAGCCTCCGAGAAGCTCGATGACGGGCGTGAACCCGATCGTGGCGGCGACTCCGGCCACTGGCCCGAACAGGAGCAGTTGCACGAGCACGGTGTTCCGGTTGGCGGCCAGCAGACCGCGGGGCCGGACGGCGGACTCGGTGTCCACGGGGACCTCCAGCCAGGACAGGACCCCGATCACGAGCCCGAACGCCACGGCGAACTGTGCGCCGAACATCAGCGCGGTCACCAGTCCGCCCTTGTACCAGAGCGGGGCCCCGGACCCCAGGGCCCACAGCCCGAGCATGATCCCGATCCCGGCTCCGCCCGCGAACCCCGCGACGAGCCCGGTCCTGACCCGCCTGAGGATCTCGCGGACGGACCTGGTGCCGGACGCCTTGCTCCGGCCGCGGAGGCGGACCCGCATCCGCGAGGGCTCCAGGGCCGCGCCCGTGAACGCCAGGCGGATCCGGTGCGCGAGGGCGAAGAGCAGCCCGGCCGGAAGCCCGTTGACGAGGGCGTCCACGAGCCCGACCAGGAGTCCTTCCGCGAACCTGGCACGGAAGTCCCCGAAGGGCCGTGACGGGTAGACGGTGAAGTAGACCGAGTCCACGAGGAAGACGACCGCACCGACGCACACCCCGGACACGCCCCCGGTCACGGCCATGCGGGTCGACGGGCGCAGGGTCGTGCCCAGCGCCCACCATCTGAGGTCGGTCTGCTTGAGAGTTTCGAGGTGCCGGGCCAGATGGCCGAGCCAACGGGCGGCCCGTTCGGCCTCCCGGGGCCCGTGCTCCTTGGACCACCTCCGGGGCGCCTTCCGGTCGGGGTGGACAGGCGGGCGCGGACGGCTCGGGTAGACCGACGGCACGAGCGAGTCGAGCAGGTGCCGCTCGATCTCCTCGACGGTCGGGAAGTCCATGAGATCACCAGGACTCCCTTCCTGGTCCGCGTCCTGGTAGACCTTGCTGCAAAGCCACAGCAGGAGCGGAACCGACAAGGCCTTGGCAGCGGGGCCGTCCTCGTCCTGTTCCACGGCGTCGGCGAGCGGCTGCCAGAGGTCCTCGTGCTGCGGGGTGGCGCTTTTGAGCAGGTGGCCCGCGACCGCCTCTGCCGTCAGGGGCTGGCCCATGACCACCGTGGCCGAGCGCAGGACGCGCTTCTTCCTGATCGCCTCGGTGTAGTCGCGGGTCCGGCAGGTCAGTGCCATGGAATCGGTCGCCAGGTAGGCGGAGTTGAGCGATTTGAGCGCCATTGGCCGTTCCGCGGCGGGCAGTTCGTCCAGACCGTCGAGCACGGGCAGGATGATCTTGCGGTTCAGGAGGCGGTGGGCTTCCCGGTCGCTCAGGAACGGGTACTCGTCCGTGAGTTGGCGTTTCAGCCAGGTCGTCGGGTGCTCTTCGGAGGGCCGCCAGGAGGAGAGCGACAGCAGGACCGGGACCCGGCCCCCTTCCTGTCGCTGCCGTAGCAGTTCGAGGACCAGCAGGACGGCCAGGGTCGTCTTGCCGCTGCCCGCCTCGCCCAGGATGACCAGGCGCTGCGATTCCTGTTCCGAGAACGACTCGGTGAAGGAAGCCAGATCCGGGGTGCTTCCCTCGGCGGGAGCTCCCGTCAGCTCGGGGTGGTCGCCGAGCTCCTTGTGGTCCGCCACGCGCCACAGGACGGGGATCGGCACCGGGAGCAGGTCGCGAAGCTCGGCCTCGTGGCTCCACTGCTCCCACACCAGCCCGGCCAGACGTTCCACCGGATCGGAGGAGTCCTTGGTGATGAAGTAGTTGATCTGGGTGTTGTGGTCGCCCGACACCATCGCGAGGTTGAAGACGCTGCCGGGCGCGAGGACGAACTTCCGGTCGCCGGGTGCCTCAGCCGTCACGAGCCGAAGTGGTTGGTCTGGGTGTTGCCGTCGCCGATCTGGACGGCTGCTTTCTCGAAGGTGTTCCCGCTCACGGTGTACTTGCCCGCGCTGCTCGGACCGGGCGCCGCCTCGGCCGCCCGGACCTGCTCGATGGCCTGTCGCAGCGCTTCGGCGAACTCGGCGTCGCGCGAGGCCGTGTACTTCAACGCCAGCTCCAGCTGGTCCCGGGTCTCCGGGGTCGGTTCCTCCCGGCCGTCGGCCACCTCCCGGGTCACGCTCTCCAGCGCCGGCTCACGGCCCAGCCGGGTGGCCACCACGTCGTGCAGGCGGTCCATCCCGGTGTCCAGCGCCTGGTCGACCTCCGCGTCCGCCCGGCCCGCGACCCGCCGTGCCTTGCTCACCGCCCACGCGAAGAGATAGCCCACGGCCAGTTCCATGCCTTCCACGTTAGCCTCCTCCATCGGATCCTCCACCGGACACGGTCATCACGGCGACCCTAGCTGTGAGTACCCGGTCGCGGGGTGTGAAGCTCCAAACCACCAGCGGTGGTTGGGCGCGATGTCGATCTCGGTGTCACGGCCCCTCCTGCTGGGCCCTGCCGGTTGTGGACGGGTCGGCGGCCACGACCTCGCTCACCCGGCCGTAGGCCGGGGCCGGCGGCTTTCTGCGGCGCTTCCTGACCCAGGTGCCGAGCGCGCCGGCGCCGGTGGCGGCCAAGGCCGCGGCTGCCAGGTACAGGTACGGGAAGCGCGGGTGGTCGGACGGCAGCGCGACGTCGGTGGTGCCGAGCGGGGCGCCGTCGCTCGGCCTGGACGTGGGGGAAGCGGTCGGCGCGTTCGAAGCCTCGGGGGTTGACGGGGCGGGGGTGGGCGTGGCCGATCCCGGTGCGGTCGGTTCGCCTGTTGCGGCCGTCGGGGGCGTTTCGGCGGGCCCGGTGGCCGGGCCCGTTCCGCCGGTTCCGCCGGTTCCGCCGGGGGTGTCCGATCCGCCGGTCGCGGCTGCTCCGCCGCCG
>NZ_JBHUAF010000409.1:0-7456 GCF_042789895.1 Kitasatospora sp. NPDC056783 | reverse complement strand
GGGGCGATCGCCCCTGCCCCGCCCCGCGGTGGCGGTCGCGACGGGGGGTCACGAACCCCCGGCCGCCCCCGGCGCCGTTCCCGCCGTCACTTCTTCCACTTGGTCAGCGGGCCGTCGCCGGCGCTGTAGCGGCGGAACGCGTAGACCTCGGCGCCGCTCTCCGAGACGAGGTACTCGGAGGTGCTGATGCCGATGCCCATGCTGCCCGGCATCGCCATGCTGCCGATGTCGGACAGCGAGCCGTCGGTCGGCGAGAGCGTCACCAGCCGGGCCGGCTTGTTGTAGCCCTGGTCGACGACCGCGCGGACCTTGCCGTCCTTGTCGGTCCCGGCGACCAGCCGCATGTCGTTGTTGGCCGAGCCGGAGCCGGCCGACCACAGGCGCTTGCCGGTGTTCAGGTCGTAGGCGTTGACGGCCGACTTGCCGCCGGTGACCTGGACGTACAGCGTGCTGCCGCTGACCACGTTCCGGGTCATGGCCTCGTCCTGGCCGGACAGCCGCAGGCTGTCCGCGCCGGGCTCCTTGACGGACATCTGGTTGCCCGGCTTGTTGTCCTTGTCGAACGGCAGGACGTAGTCGCCCTGCGGGCCGCTGGACATCAGCAGCACCAGCGGCTTGTCCTGGACGACCGAGTCGACCTCCTCGATGCTGCCGGTGAGGGTGATCGGGGTGCTGGCGGCCTTGCCCGTCTCGGCGTTGACGATGACCAGCTGCGACTTCGGGCCGCTGGTGCCGTAGCAGCGGTCGCTGACCGCGATCTGGGAGCCGGCGGCCTTGGCGCGCACGGTGCAGTCCTTGTCGCGCGGCTGGTACTGCCAGGCCGGCTGGCCGGTGGCGATGTTCAGGGCGCCGACCGCGTTGCCGCCGACGGCGACCACGTTGTCGGTGACGCTGAGGGTCGGCGAGGACATCCGGTCGGCCGAGACCTTGACGCTCCAGAGCATCTTGCCCTGGTTCAGGTCGACGGCGCCGACGGTGGAGCAGTCGCTGTCACCGGTGTTGAAGGAGACGGCGGCGACGCCCTTGGAGTTGGCGCCGTACGAGGCGGTGCACAGTTCCTTGCTGCCGGCGGGGGCCGGGATGTTCCAGGCCTCCTTGCCGTCGGCCAGGTTGTAGGCCCGGATGCCGGAGCTGTCCACGCGCACGGCGAGCTTGTCGGTGCCCCAGATGCCGAGCATCTGGTTCGAGCTGTCCGAGGCGGCCGGCTTGGCGGCGGTCCAGGCGACGTTGAAGGTGGCGCCCTTGGTGGCGGGGCCGGGGGTGGGACCGGTGCTGGTCCCGCCGTCGGCGGTGGTGCCGCCGCTGGCCGGTGCCGGGGCCGGGTCCGGCTCCGGGGCGGGCTTGGGGTCGTTGACCAGGACGACCAGGGCGGCCACGATCGCGATCGCCAGCACGCCGCCGATGATCCCGCCCCACAGCATCACGGGGTTGCGCTGCTTGGGCGCGACGGGCGGCACGGGCGCGCCCGGGTAGGGGTACCCGGGCTGGGGCGCGTAGTTGTAGCCGCCGGTGCCGTAGCCCTGTCCGGCGTCCGGGGCGCCGTACGGGTTGCTCGGGACCGGGTCGTACGGGCCGACCGGCGAGCCCGGGGGCGGCGGTGCCTGGGTGGGGAACCCGGCCGCGGTCGGCGCGTACGCCGCGTACTCGGGGCTGCCGACGGGCGGCGCGGGCGGCTGCGCGGGGGGCTGGGCGGGCGGTGCCGGCGGCTGGGCGGGCGGCGGGCCCGCGGGCGAGGCCTGGCCCGGGACGGCCGCGCCGTCGAGCTGCGTCATCCGGTCCGCGACGGCGGCCGGATCGGCACCGCCACCGGGCGGGCGCCCGAACGAGACGCCCCGGTTGTCCTGCGGACCGCTGCCGGGCGTTTCGCCTGCCCCCGGCGTAGGGTGATCCCCTGCCATCTGATTCCCCGTCATGTCTGGAAGCGTCCCCTGCCCGGTACCGTCCACGGTTCCGGTGGGACGGGTGAGAATTGGGCACCATGGTAGTGGTGCGCGCATTTCGGTCGCCGCCAGGAGCGTCGAACCCCGGATCCACCAGCACGGGACGCGCGACACCTTCACTTCCCGATCACCGCGGCCCCACCCCGCGCCCGGGGCGCCGGCTCGTACCGCCCCGCCTCCGTCCGCGCCCCCGGCGCCCCCGCCCGCCCCGCCCGGCGCCCCCGAGGGAGCCCCCGGGCCGTACCCTTCAGGAGTTGAAGGGGACGCCCGGCGGAGGGGTCCCCGCCCTGGGAGGGTGGATCATGTCGACGGACACACCGGGCTCGCAGTCCTCGCTGCACCGGGCGAACCTGGAACGGGTGCTCCGCGCGGTGCGGATGGCCGGCTCGCTGACCCAGGCCGAGATCGCCCGCGGCACCGGCCTGTCCGCGGCCACCGTGTCCAACATCGTGCGGGAGTTGAAGGAGAGCGGCACCGTCGTGGTCGCCGACACCTCCTCCGGCGGCCGCCGCGCCCGCAGCGTCTCGCTCAGCGGGGACGCCGGCATCGTGGTCGGCATCGACTTCGGCCACACCCACCTGCGGGTCGCGGTCGGCAACCTGGCCCACCGGGTGCTGGCCGAGGAGAGCGCCCCGATCGACGTCGACGTCTCCGCCCAGCAGGGCTTCGACCGCGCCGAGGCGATGGTCGAGCGGCTGCTGGCGCAGGCCGGATTCCGGCCCGACAAGGTGATCGGCGTCGGCCTCGGCGTGCCCGGGCCGATCGACGTGGAGACCGGCGCGCTCGGCTCCACCGCGATCCTGCCCGGCTGGACGGGCATCGCCCCGGGCAAGGAACTGGCCGAGCGGCTCGGCACGCCGGTGCACGTGGACAACGACGCCAACCTGGGCGCGCTCGGCGAACTGGTCTGGGGGGCCGGCCGGGGGCTGAACGACCTCGCGTACATCAAGGTCGCCAGCGGGGTCGGCGCCGGCCTGGTGGTGAACGGCCAGATCTACCGCGGCCCGGGCGGCACCGCGGGCGAGATCGGTCACATCACCCTGGACGAGGCCGGGCCGGTCTGCCGCTGCGGCAACCGCGGCTGCCTGGAGACCTTCGTCGGCTCCCGCTACCTGCTCTCGCTGCTCGCCTCCACCCTCGGTCCGGACCTCAGCCTGCCCCGGGTGGTCGAGCTGGCCCAGCAGGGCGACCTCGGCTGCCGCCGGGTGATCGCCGACGCGGGCCGCCAGATCGGCACCAGCGTGGCCACCCTGTGCAACCTGCTGAACCCCCGCCGGGTGATCCTCGGCGGGGACCTCGCCGAGGCCGGTGAGCTGGTGCTCGCCCCGATCCGGGACTCGGTGGCCCGCTACGCGATCCCCAGCGCCGCCCGTCAGCTCTCGGTCGTCCCGGGCACCCTCGGCGGCCGGGCCGAGGTGCTCGGCGCGCTGGCCCTGGTGATGAGCGAGATGGGGGAGTCCGGCGCGCTCGGCCGCGCCTGAGTCGCGGCCGCCGCCGCGTTCGACGCGGGTCCGCAGCCGCGTTCGCGATGGGTCCGCCGCCGCGTTCGCGTCGTGTTCGAGCCGGGTCCGGATCGCATCCGAACCGGCCCGTCGGCGCCCGGGAAGTGGCGCCCGCGACCAGGGTCGTGAACAATCCATCACAAAAGATCGAACTCCCTTGCGTCAACGCAGGGTGACCGGCATCCTGGCCCGACCTCCCGAAATGGCGGGAACCGAGTGGCGCCGTCGGGCGCGCCGCTCGGCGTCCGGCAGCCGGACATTAGACTCGACCGGTCGGCGCCGGCCGGTGCCGTCGGCCTGCCGCCGGACCGGGAAGCGACGCCCGCCGGACCGTCCGCGGTCCGCGAACACTTAACGAGGAGGAACGGGTGGCCCTGCTGACCCGCATTCGGGGACCGCGCGATCTCGACCGGCTCACGCCCGGACAGCTGGCCGCACTGGCCCAGGAGATCCGGACCTTCCTGGTGACCGAGGTCTCCAAGACCGGCGGGCACCTCGGTCCCAACCTCGGCGTGGTGGAGCTCACCATCGCGCTGCACCGGGTCTTCGACTCGCCGCGCGACCGCATCCTCTTCGACACCGGCCACCAGAGCTACGTCCACAAGGTGCTCACCGGCCGCCAGGATTTCTCCCGGCTGCGCTCGAAGGGCGGCCTGTCCGGCTACCCGTCCCGCGCCGAGTCCGAGCACGACGTGATCGAGAACTCGCACGCCTCCACCGTCCTCTCGTACGCCGACGGCCTGGCCAAGGCCAACCAGCTGCTGGGCAAGAACGACCCGGTCGTCGCGGTGATCGGCGACGGCGCGCTCACCGGCGGCATGGCCTGGGAGGCGCTCAACAACATCGCCGACGCCAAGGACCGCCCGGTCGTCATCGTCGTCAACGACAACGAGCGCTCGTACTCGCCGACCATCGGCGGCCTGGCCAACCACCTCGCCACCCTGCGCACCACCCAGGGCTACGAGCGCTTCCTGTCCTGGGGCAAGGACGCGCTCCAGCGCACCCCGGTGGTCGGCCAGCAGCTGTTCGAGACGCTGCACGGCGCCAAGAAGGGCCTCAAGGACTTCATCGCCCCGCAGGGCATGTTCGAGGACCTCGGCCTCAAGTACATCGGCCCGATCGACGGCCACGACCTGACCGCCCTGGAGTCCGCGCTGACCAAGGCGCGCGGCTTCGGCGGCCCGGTGATCGTGCACTGCCTCACCGAGAAGGGCCGCGGCTACCACGCCGCGGAGAACAACGACGAGGACCGCTTCCACGCGGTCGGCAAGATCCACCCGGAGACCGGCCTGCCGGTCAGCGGCGGCGGTGGCCGGAGCTGGACCTCGGTCTTCGCCGAGGAGATGGTCGCGCTCGGCCACGAGCGCCAGGACATCGTCGGCATCACCGCGGCCATGCTCCACCCGGTCGGCCTGGCCCCGTTCGCCGAGGCCTTCCCGGACCGGATCTTCGACGTCGGCATCGCCGAGCAGCACGCTGTCACCAGCGCCGCCGGCCTGGCCACCAACGGGCTGCACCCGGTGTTCGCGGTCTACGCGACCTTCCTCAACCGGGCCTTCGACCAGGTCCTGATGGACGTCGCCCTGCACAAGCTGGGCGTCACCTTCGTCCTGGACCGGGCCGGCGTCACCGGCGACGACGGCGCCTCGCACAACGGCATGTGGGACATGTCGATGCTCCAGCTCGTCCCGACCCTGCGGCTGGCCGCCCCGCGCGACGCCGACCAGGTCCGCGCGCTGCTGCGCGAGGCCGTCGAGGTCAAGGACGCCCCGACCGTGGTCCGCTACTCCAAGGGCACGGTCGGCCCGGCCGTCCCCGCGGTCGGCCGGGTCGGCGGCATGGACGTGCTGCGCGCCGCCGAGGAGTCCTCCGGCGCCCACCGCGCCGACGTGCTGATCGTCTCGGTCGGCGCGATGGCCGCCACCGGCCTGGAGGTCGCCGACCTGCTGGCCGCCCGGGGCATCACCGCCACCGTGGTGGACCCGCGCTGGGTCAAGCCGGTGGACCGGGCCCTGCCGGGCCTGGCCGCCGAGCACCGGGTGGTCGTCACGATCGAGGACAACGGCCGGGTGGGCGGCGTCGGCGCGGCCGTGGCGCAGGCGCTGCGGGACGCGGACGTGGACCTGCCGGTGCGGGACTTCGGCATCCCCCAGGAGTTCCTGGACCACGCCAGCCGGGCCGAGATCCTGGCCGAGATCGGCCTGAACGCCCCCGACATCGCCCGGAAGGTGACCGCGCTGGTCGCCACGCTGGACGCGACGCCGGTCAAGGCCTGACGAGGGCTGTCGCCCTCCGTCCGCTCCCCTTCCGCCGACGGCCGTTCGTCGTGACTCGGTAACGGTTCGTCGCAAAACAAGCCGACAATCGCACTGAAAGGCGGGACCGGCGCCACCGGCGCCGATCCCGCCCGGTAGGTTGTCAACCGTGCCGACCCCCACCCGCCTCCGCCTCACCGGACTGGCCGAGCGCCTGCCCGAGCGTGTCCGCACCCGTGTGACCAGCGGGTACTGGACCAGGCTGGTGCCGGTGCTCGCGCTGGTCGCGCTGCTCACCCACATCCCCTCCTTCGCCCGGCCCGTCTGGAGCCCGGACGAGGGCTTCCTGGCCACCCAGGCCCGGATGCTCGCGGACGGCGGGGTGCTGTACGACACCGTGGTGGACCGCAAGCCGCCGTTGCTGCCCTGGCTCTACCAGGCCTGCTTCGCCGTCTTCGGCTCCGCCTCGCTCTGGCCGCTGCGCACCCTGGCGGTGGTGGCCCACCTGGCCACCGCGATCCTGCTGGCCTCGATCGCCCGCGGCCGCTGGGGCAACCGGGCCGGGGCCGGCGCCGGGCTGCTCTACCTGCTGGTCTCCATCGGGCTCTCCCCGGAGGACACCCAGGCGGCGACCTTCGAGGTCTTCATGCTGCCCGCCATGGTGGCGGCCTTCCGGTACGCCGAACGGCGCCGCTGGCTGGCGGCGGGCATCGCGGTCGCACTGTGCTCACTGACCAAGCAGACCGGCGGCGCGGTGCTGCTGCCGGTGCTCTGGATGCTCCTCCAGGACACCCGTCGGCGCGGGGTGCGCTGGCCGCCCGCGCTGTTCGAGATCGGGTTCGGCTTCACCCTGCCGATAGCCCTGGTCGCGGTGATCCTCACCAAGCCCAAGGGCTTCCTCTTCTGGGTGGTCACCGGCAGCGGCGACTACGCCTCCTTCGGCGGCGCCTGGCTGCAGATGTTCGGCCGGGCGCTCGGCAACTCGGCCATCCTGGCCGCCGCCGGCCTGGGGTTCCTGTTCCCGGTCGGGCGCCGGCTCTGGCTCAAGCACCGCCACCGCCCGCTGCCGGTGGCCGGCGAGGAGCACGGCTCGACCGCCGACCTGTGGGTCTGGCTGCTCTCCTCGGTCGTCGCGGTCAGCGTGGGCTTCCACTTCTTCGGCCACTACTACCTCCAGCTGATCCCGCCGCTGGTGCTGCTGGGCACCGGGGCCGTCGCCACCTCGGCGATCCGCTGGAAGCCCGTCCTGGCGTACACGACGGTCGCCGCGACGGTGTTCTGGGGCCTGGCGCTGGCCTGGCCGGGGGAGCAGATGAGCCGCAACACCGAGGTCGCCACCGCCGTCGCGGCCCAGACCACCACCAAGGACACGGTGCTGATCTGGGGCATGCACCCCGAGATCTACTGGCTGGCCGACCGCAAGCCCGCCAGCCGCTACCTGACCGCCGGCTTCCTCACCAACTACAGCGGCGGCAAGGACGGCAACCAGAACGTCGGTGAGCAGTTCAGCGTCTCCAACGCCTGGCAGACCTTCGACAAGGAGCTGGCCAACGGCCTGCCCGAGGTCGTGGTGGACGACTCCGGCATCGCCCCGTACCAGCCGGTCATGGTCCCCCGGATCGAGAACCTGCTGGACACCCACTACGAGATGGTCGGCGTCTTCGCCGACACCGTGATCTACCGCCTCAAGCACTGAGGCGTCCGTTCACGGAGAGCCGGGGCGTGCGCCCCGTACACGGGCAGGAGCCCCGGTGACCGC
>NZ_JBHUAF010000408.1:0-7482 GCF_042789895.1 Kitasatospora sp. NPDC056783 | reverse complement strand
GTGCCGGCCACCACCGGGGCGAGCAGGGCGCGCAGTTCGCCGGAGCGCATCCACCACAGGAAGGGCGAGCCGATCACCAGGACGGGGGCGGGCGGCTCGGGGTCCGGGCGCAGCGGGTGCGGACGGCCGCCGGGCTTCGACGGAGCCGTCCGCCGGTCCGCCGCGACGTCCTCCAGCCAGCTGTCGCAGTCCGGGGTGAGGGCGACGGCGGAGGGCGCGGGCACGTCCAGCCGGTCGGCCAGTTCGTCGATCAGCCGGTACAGCTCGGGGGCCTCGGCGCGGTCCAGCGGGACGGCCGGGGTGGACGGCGGAACGGCCCGGCGCAGGGCCCGGGCGGTGAGCCCGGCCACCAGCAGGGTCAGGGCGGCGACGGCGCAGACCGCCCAGCGGGCGGCGTCCCAGCCGGCCGCGTCGGCGGCGCCGGGCGCGCCGATCCGGCCGGTGAACCGGCCCGCGAGCAGGACCACCGCGATGGCGGCGGGCAGGACGGCGGCGGCCCGGGCGAGGCCTCGGACCCGTAGGACCGCCTGAGCGTGAGCGCGCGCGAGGTCGACTGCGGCCATACGGTGCGGCACCCCCTTCGGAGCCCTCCGGCGCCCGGCTTCGGGCCCCTGAGCCGACTCGAAACGATCAGTTCCGACCGGGAAGCGGAGGTGTCCGATCCCCGGTAGTGCATGCTGCGTGGCGCTACTGACATTTTCGACGCCCCGGTCCGGGCGGGCGTTCCGGATCGTCCCGGTTTCCACTCGTCCCGGTGACACCGCCCAGGTGTTCCGGTGACGCCGCCCGGGCGGCGGCGACCGGTCCGGTGCGAAGCACCCGGACGACCGCCTGGCCGGTCGCCGTCCAGCATCCCCCCGTGGGAGCACCGCTACCCGGCGGCGACCCCGGCGCACGAGCCCCGTGCACCACGATCCAGCGCACCATAAGGCCGTGCGGCGGGTTACGTCAGCCGGATGCGGGTGCTGTCACCCGATGGGCTGGAATCCGTCGACCGAACGGTGTGTCCGCCCCCACGACCGCTCCGGCCCCGAAACGCCGGAGGGGCTGCGGCCATGGGGTTGACCGGCGCACGCCGGCGCCGTAGGGCCCGGCCGCCGGGCCCGCCGGCCCGGGCCGCCACGCACCGCGGCCCCCGTGCGAGCGGTTCGCACGGGGGCCGCGGGAGTGCGGGAAGCGGGGCGCCTCAGACGGTGGCCGCCTTCGCCGCGATGTCGGTGCGGTGCTGGCCGCCCTTGAGGGAGATCCGGTCCACCGCGGCGTACGCGCGCTCGCGCGCCTCGGACAGGTCGGCGCCGGTCGCGGTGACCGACAGGACGCGGCCGCCGGCGCTCAGCACCCGGCCGTCCTCGCCCGACTTCGTCCCGGCGTGCAGCACGAACGCGGTGCCGTCCGCCTCGGCCTCGGCCAGACCCTCGATCGGGTCGCCGGTGCGCGGGGCGGCCGGGTAGCCCTCGGAGGCGACGACCACGGTGACGGCCGCGCCCTCGTCCCAGCGCAGTGGCTCCAGCTGGTCCAGGGTGCCGTCGGCGGAGGCCAGCAGCACGCCCGCCAGCGGGGTGCGCAGCCGGGCCAGCACGACCTGGGTCTCCGGGTCGCCGAAGCGGGCGTTGAACTCGATCACCCGGGTGCCGCGCGAGGTGAGCGCCAGGCCCGCGTACAGCAGGCCGGAGAACTCGGCGCCGCGGCGGCGCAGCTCGTCCACGGTCGGCTGGAGGACGGTCTCCAGGACCTCCTCGACCAGCCCGGCCGGCGCCCAGGGCAGCGGCGAGTAGGCGCCCATGCCACCGGTGTTCGGGCCCTCGTCGCCGTCCAGCGCGCGCTTGAAGTCCTGGGCGGGCTGGAGCGGGACGACGGTGGTGCCGTCGGTGATCGCGAACAGCGAGACCTCGGGGCCGTCCAGGTACTCCTCGATGACCACGCTCTCGCAGGCGGCGGCGTGCTCCAGCGCGGCCTCGCGGTCGGAGGTGACCACGACGCCCTTGCCGGCGGCCAGGCCGTCGTCCTTGACCACGTACGGGGCGCCGAAGGCGTCCAGCGCCTCGGCCGCCTCGGCGACCGTGGTGCAGACGTAGGAGCGGGCGGTGGGGACACCGGCCGCGGCCATCACGTCCTTGGCGAAGGCCTTGGAGCCCTCCAGCCGGGCGGCCGCGGCGGACGGGCCGAACACCGGGATTCCGGCCGCGCGCACGGCGTCGGCGACACCGGCGACCAGCGGGGCCTCCGGGCCGACCACGACCAGGCCGGCGCCGAGCCGGACGGCCAGCGCGGCGACCTGCGCACCGTCCAGCTGGTCGACCGGGTGGACCGTCGCGACCTGTGCGATCCCGGTGTTGCCCGGGGCACAGTGCAGTTCGGTGACAGCGGGATCTTGGGACAGAGAGCGGCACAGGGCGTGTTCGCGGGCGCCGCCGCCGATGACGAGGACCTTCACGCCTGGCAGCGTAGTCGGTGGCCTGTTCCGGCCGCTCTCCGGTCCCGTCGGATCCTCCAGGAAGAGGTCTTCGGACGCCGAGCGGGCCGGAGGATCCTCCAAGCGCGGAGGGGCCGGTTCGGCGGTGGGTGGCCGGGTCACGACACCGGGTCACCGGACCCTCGCTCGGACGGGTGAAATCTCGCCGCCCCCCGCAACCCGCTTACCTTGGGTTCCGGTGGCCGAAACCGGTAACGATCAACGGAGAAGCGCCCCCACGGTCAGCCATTTGGCGGTAAGAAGTGCTGTTGGAGAACCACCGGCGGACAGCCCGTCAGCCGATGCGCCGACAGAAGCAGCAGTCCGCCCGCCACAGGGAGCCCCACAGGTGAGCCAGCCGGAAATGCAGCCCGAGGAGAGTGCCTGGGGCAAGGAGATCGGCGAGGAGGACCAGTCCGTCGTCGCCGCCGTCCGGCGTGCCTCCACCCGCCGCCGCACCGATCTGAGCACCCGCCAGTTCCCGCTCGGGGACTGGGGCGAGCCCGCGGAACGGCTGGAGGAGCTCTACCGCTGGTCCGAGGAGCGGGCCGTCGAGGCGATCGAGTGGTACCGCCGGGACCGGATCTGGAAGCGCCGCTGGGCACGCCTGCTGCGGTTCGGCGCGGCCGGCTTCGCGGCGGGCGGCGTGGTCGCCCCGCTGGTCGACCTGGCCGGCGGCTTCGCGCACGGCACCGGCTGGGGCTACGTCGGCTTCGCGCTCTCCGCCGCCTGCCTCGCCACCGACCGGGTCTTCGGCGTCACCTCCGGCTGGATGCGGGACGTCTCCACCGGTCAGGCGCTGCAACGCCGTCTGGAGGCCTTCCAGTTCGACTGGGCGTCGGAGTGCGTGCGCGAGGTGCTCGGCCCGACCGAGGGCACCGCGGGCGAGGCCGCCGAACGCTGCCTGGGCGTGCTGCGCCGGTTCTGCGAGGACGTCTCGGACATGGTCCGCTCCGAGACCTCGGAGTGGATGCTGGAGTTCCGGGCCTCGATGACCCAGTTGCCCACCCAGTCCGCCGGCGCCTGGGGCGGGCGCAGCGAACCCGGGGTGGGCGCCCAGGTGCGGGTGCTGCCGCCGCCGGGAACCCGGCCCACCATGCCGCGCCAGCGGCCACCGGAGGGGCCGTTGCGGTGAATCCCGGACGGCTTCCCCGGGGTCGGGTCCCCCGAGGTCAGGGCCCCCGGGGTCAGGCGAAGACGACCATCGAGCCCTGGGTGACGCTCCTGACCGCCGCCGCGTACAGGCCGGACCAGGCGTGCCGCTCCCGGGCGAAGGGGTGGACGTCGTCGATCGGCGGCCCGAACGGCTGCTCCAGGCCGGTCGGGCCGAGCGGCCTGGTCGGGTCCGGCGGGTTGAGCGGGTCGATGCCGAGCGCCGGTGCGACGGCCTGGAGTTCGCGCAGCAGCCCGTGGCTGGAGCCGAGCGGGCCGCCGGAGGCGAGCAGCGTGTCGTCCACCAGCGGCACCGCGAACTCGACCGGCACGTACGCGCCGGCGTGGTCGAAGTGCCAGACCAGGTGCGACTGTTCGGCGCTGCTCTCGAACATCTCCAGCAGCTGCTCGTAGTCGCCGCCGAGCGCGTCGACCGGGGTGATGTCCAGGCCGGTGAGGCCCAACAGGTAGGCGCGGCGCAGGAAGTGCAGGGAGTCGTAGTCGAAGGCGGCTATCGGCTCGACCCCGCCGCTTATGCCCGGGAGGTAGCGGTAGACCGGCACCTCGGGCAGCCCGCGCGAGGCCAGCACCGTGTTGTAGAGGGCGAGGTCGTCCCGGAACGGGTTGTCGGGGCTGTGGCTCAGCACGTCCACCAGCGGGACGAGCCAGAGGTCGCAGGCCATGGCCGGCAGTTCCTCTCCGGAGGCGGGGATCGCCCGCGGAGACGGGGCGACGACGGGGGCTGGGTCGGTACCCGGACGGCCCTTTCACGGGGCGGCCGGTTCGACGCCCGCCACCCTACCGGCCCGGCGACGCGTGCGGGCCGGGCCGTCCCGGCGGCGTCTCCGGGGGCGGTTCGGGCAGCCGTCGGCCGTACCGGCCGTACGCCGTCGCGCGGGGCTGCGGCACCAGGCCGAGGCCCAGGCCCAGCTCCCGGCCGAGCTCCCGGCCCACCTCGTCGCCGCGGCGGCTCCGCGGGCCGCGCGCCGCGGGCCGCTCGGCGGCGGGCTCCCCCTCGGCCGACGGTTCGGCGGAGGACGGCTCCACGGACGGCGCTCCGGCGGACGGCGCTCCGGCGGACAGCGGTTCGGCGGACAGCGGTTCGGCGGACGGTGCCGGCGGCCCCTCCCCGACGAACCCGGTGAGCAGCCCCAGCACCGTCACCGACTCCACCGACTGCCCGGCGAGGTCCGCCAGCAGCCGGACGGTGTACAGGTTGTACTCGCAGATGATCCGGTGCGCGCCGGGCGAATCGCGGACGGCTATCGCCTCGACCAGCTCCGGGTGGCGGTCCCAGCAGAGGCCGCCCAGCGTGGGCAGCTCCCGCAGGTAGGGCGCGGCGAACATCCAGGACTGCACCCGCAGCCAGTCCAGGTACTCGGCCATCCGGCCGTTGCCGAGCAGCCCGCCGACCTCCTGCCAGAACCGGCGGTCGCAGCCCACCATCACGTCCAGGTTCCCGGCCCGGGCGGCCCGCACCGCCGCGTCGGCCCGGCGGCGCAGCGAGGGCAGCCGGCTGAGGTCGGGCAGCGCCCGGCGGGCGGCGTACTGGCGGTGGAAGGCGTCGGTGATCAGCACCCGGGACTCGAAGATCTCGACGAAGTCCCCCCAGCCCAGCTCGGGCACGATGAAGCCGCGGTGGTGCTCGGCCCGCAGCAGGCCCTGCGAGGCGAGGTCGACCAGGGCCTCCCGGGCGGGGGTCGCGGAGACGCCGTACAGCTCGGCGATCTCCTTGACGGTGAAGTTGCTGCCCGCCGCCAGCCGGCCGGCCATCATCTCCTCGCGCAGCGCGCCGGCGATCTGCTCGCGCAGGCTGTTGCGCTGGATGACGGGGCGGGGGGTGTCGCCTGCGCCGTTGTCAGGCATGGGCGCGATCTCCTCGGGCGGGCCTACCGGGCCGGCCCTCGGACGGGTCGGCGGGGAACACGACGAGTGCTCATCTTCTCAAACCCGGCCGACCCAGGTACGAACCAACCCTCCCGAAACGCCGCCCACCGTGTTCCGGTCCGGCCCCGGCTCAGCGCTGGACCGGTGCCGGAATCCCCAGCAGGCGATCCCGCAGCACCGGGAACTCGGCCCGCGCCCCGGCCACCTCGGCCGGGTCGAACTCGACCGTCAAGACCTGCTCCTCCACCCCCGCCTCGGCCAGCACCCGGCCCCACGGGTCCACCACGATGCTGTGCCCGGCCTGCTCGACCCCGGCGTGCGTCCCCGCGGTGTTGCAGGCCAGCACGAAGGCCTGCTCCTCCACCGCCCGGGCCCGCGCCAGCAGCGTCCAGTGCTCGCGCCGCCGGGCCGGCCAGGCCGCCGGGACCACCAGCAGCTGCGCGCCGGCGTCCAGCAGCGCCCGGAACAGCTCCGGGAAGCGCAGGTCGTAGCAGGTGGCCAGGCCCAGGGTGGCGAAGTCGGTGGGCGCGGTGACGATCTCCTGACCGGCGCCCATCGCCACCGCCTCGCCGCTGTCGAAGCCGAAGCGGTGGATCTTGCGGTAGGTGTGCGCCAGCTCGCCGTCCGGGGAGAACAGCAGCGAGGTGTTGTAGATCGGACCGTCCGGATCGCGTTCGACGATCGAACCGGCGTGCAGCCAGACCCCGGCGGCCCGGGCGGCGGCCGACATCGCGTCCGAGGTGGGCCCGTCCAGCGTCTCCGCGCCGTCCGACCAGAGGTCGTAGGCGAAGCCGCCGAGCGGCCACAACTCGGGGAGCACCACCAGGTCGGCACCCTGCTGCGCCCGCACCAGGGCCGCCGCCCGGGCCCTGCGCTCGGCGGGCGGTTCCGCGTCGGAGACCGCGAGTTGGATCAATGAAGCGCGCACAGTACCACCGTCCACGGCAAGAGACCTACGATCGTCACCCGAAAGCGCTGCCCAGCTGTCTCCCGGCAGCGTAACGTGCGGTAAGCGTGTGCGCCCGGAAAGCCGGACCATCCCGGTCGGCCGTGACGGCGGGGCACAGGTGGCAAGGAAGCTGACGGAGGGCCGGAGATTCCCGTGACGGACAACCAGACCGTGCAGGCTTACACCGAGGCGTGGACCCAGAGCATCGAGTCCATATCGGAGCTGGTCGGCCCGCTTCCCGAGAACTCCTGGAACCGGGCCACCGAGTGCCCGGGCTGGTCCGTCCGGGACGTCGTCTCGCACGTGATCGCGGTCGAGTCCGAGTTGCTCGGCGACCCGCGCCCGATCCACTCGCTGCCCCGTGACCTCCGTCACGTGACCTCCGAGTTCGCCCGCTACGTCGAGCTGCCGGTCGACAAGCGCCGCTGCTGGACGGCACTGGAGATCACCAGCGAGCTGGAGTACACCGTCATCCGCCGCTCGCGGGCGCTGCGGAACGCCAAGCAGGGCCCCGAGGACCCGGTGCGCTGGCCGGCCGGACCGCTGGCCAGGGATGTCCCGTACCACGAGCTGCTGCGGCTGCGGGCGTTCGACGTCTGGGTGCACGAGCAGGACCTGCGCCGGGCCCTGGAGGTCCCGGGCAACCTGGACTCCCCGGCCGCCCTGATCGCCCGGGACCTGCTGCTGGAGCTGCTGCCCAAGGCCGTCGCCACCAAGGCCGGTGCCCCGGCCGGGACGGCCCTGGTGCTGGACGTCACCGGCCCGCTGGAGTTCCTGCGCACCGTCCGGGTGGACTCCACCGGCCGCTGCACCGTGGACGAGTCGATCAGCCTGGCCCCCGACGTCCAGCTCACCATGGACTGGGAGACCTACCTTCGGCTCGCCTGCGGCCGCGGCCGCCCGGGCCCGGTCACCGTCGAGGGTGACGCGGAGCTGGCCGAGCGGGTGCTGGCCAACTTCTCGGTCACCATCTGAGGACCGCCGCGAGGCCCCGTCGGCCCCGGGACCACCCGTCCCCTCGGCCGACGGGTCGCCGTTGTAC
>NZ_JBHUAF010000407.1:0-7509 GCF_042789895.1 Kitasatospora sp. NPDC056783 | reverse complement strand
GCCGGGGGGCTTCCCCGGCCTCACGCAGCCCCGACCTCAGGAAGCCCGTGCCTCAAGCAGCCCGGGCCTCAGGCGGATTCGCCCCCGAGGAACCTCAGGCCTGCCAGTGCGGCTTGCCGCTGACCATCCGGCAGTAGATCACCCGGCCACTGGCCTCGTGGGTGCTCTTGCCCAGGTCCGCGTTGCGGCAGAACTGTCCGGCCTCGTAGCAGTTGCCCGCGTTCGAGCGGATCTCGCAGCCCGCGCTGCCGCCGGCCGCCGCCGGGGGCTCCGGGTCGGTCGGCGGCTGGGCGGTGGTCACCTTCGGCTGCGGCGCCTTGGTGACGGGCGGCTGCGCCGGGGCGGTGGGCTGGGCCGGAGGCGCGACCGGAGGCGGCGTGGCCACCGGCGCGGCGGGCGTCGGCTGGGCCGGCGGGGTGGTCGCCGGGGCGGGCTCGGGTGCGGCGGGCGCCGGCGGGGTGGTCGCCGGGGCGGCCGCCGGAGCCGAGGTGGCGGCGACGGTCGGCGTGGCCGAGGCCGTGGCACCGCCGTCGGCCGCCGACGGGTCGCAACCGGTCAGCGCCAGGCCGACGGTGAGGACGAGTCCGGCGAAGCCGGCCAGACCCGCCCGGCGGCGACCGGGTATCCGTGAAGACATGGGAGGAGAACGCTCCGTTCCGTTTGGATGAGTCGTGCGATTCAAGCAGGAATCGCATACGCACCGTCCACCGAACCCTCACTCGTTGGCAGATCGTGATCTCCTCGCCACCGAGCGTCCCGTCCGCGCGGCCCTTCCCGTCCGCGCCGCCCTTCCCGTCCGCGCCGCCCTTCCCGTCCGCGCCGCCGCCACGGCGGGGGACGAGCCGTCAGCGCGGCCCCGCCGTCCGACGCTCGAACACCTCGGCCCGTGCGGTGTCCAGCGCCGTGGCGACCGCGCCGAGCAGCACCGCCTCCTCCCCCAGGGCGCTCGGCGCGAGCGTCGGCCGCATCGGGGCGAGCCGGTGCAGCGCCCGCTCCAACGGCTCCAGGAGCAGGTCCGCACTGCTGCCGATCCCGCCGCCCAGCACCACCAGGTCCGGGTCCAGCACGGCCGACAGCACGGCCACCGCGTAGGCCAGCCGCTCGGCCTCCCGCTCCACCGCCCGGACCGCCGCGTCCTCCCCGGCCCGGGCCCGCTCGAACACCTGCTTCGCCGTCAGCTGGCGCGTCGCGGACCCTGCGTCCAGCCCGAACTCCCGGGCGGCGCGCACCACCGCGTCCGCGGCGGCCTCCTGCTCGATGGTCGCGGCCGGCTCGCCGTCCCGCTCCGGCAGCGGGATCGGGACCAGGCCGATCTCGCCCAGCCCGCCGTGCGCGCCGACCAGCAGCTCGCCGTCCTTCACCACGCCCAGCCCGAGCCCGGTGCCGACCAGCAGGTAGGCGAACATCCGGCTGCCCCGTCCGGCGCCCCGGGTGTACTCGCCGAGCGCCGCCAGGTTGGCGTCGTTGGCCACCGAGACGGCCGTCCCCAGGCCCTCGCCTATCCGGTCGAACAGCCCCGGCCTGCCCCAGCCGGGCAGGCTGCTGGCGTACCGGACCCCGCGCCGCCGCTCGTCCCACACCCCCGGGGTGCCGATCACGGCGTGCACGATGTCCCCGGTGGCCAGGCCCGCCTCCGCGATCGCCTCGTGGGCGGTGGCGACCACCGCGTCCGCGACGGCGTTCGCCGACCGGCCCCGGTTGGCCACGTCCCGGCGGGCCACGACCGTCCCGGCCAGGTCCGCCACCGCCACCCGCAGCCGGGCCCGCCCGATGTCCACGCCGAGCACGTGCCCGGCCGTCGGGTCGACTTCGTACAGCACCGCGGTACGGCCCCGTTCGGGGGCCAGACGGCCGGCCTCGCGCACCAGGCCGGCCCGCTCCAGATCGGCGAGCGCGGCCGACACGGTCGGCTTCGACAGACCGGTGTCCCTGGCCAGCTGGGCGCGCGAGGAGCCGCCGCCGGTGCGCAGCAGCTCCAGCAGCAGCCACTCGTTGTTGCTGCGCAGCCGCTGTCGGTTCCACGGCACCCCGGGGGCCCCGGCCGCCGGTCGACTGGTCGGCTGGTGGGGGCTCATCGGGTTTCCTCCGGTGTGGTCCGTGTGGTCCGTGTGGTCCATGTGGTCCGCGGGCGCCGTCGGCGGGGCCGCGAGCCGAGTGAGGCCGCGGGCCGAGTGGGGTGGCCGGCCCGCGGCGTCCGGGGCCGGGCGCCGCCGCCCAAGTATGACCGGTGGTCATCCGGCGTTCACCCGGGTTCACCGCACCGTCGGGGAGGAGCTCGCGAAGTCGGCCGCAGGCCCGTTACAACACTGTCTCCGGCCAGTCAACGTTTCGCCCGGTTGTGGGCGTGCCGCGCCCGGGCGCGTGATCATGGGCTCATGCACTTCCGGCACGGCAACCGATCGGAGGGCCCCCGGCCCGCGGCACCGGGCTCCCGGTCCCTGGCGGCGACCGCGGCCGCCCTCGCCGCGCGCTTCGGTGCGATCACCGGCGGCGACAGCGGCGACGACGGTGGCGACGACGACGATCCGGAGCGGCTGCGCGAGGTCCTCGCCGCCGCCCCGGTGGGCGTCGCGCTGCTCGACCAGCGGCTGCGCTGGCAGTACCTGAACGCCGCCTTCACTTCCGCCACCGGGCTGCGTCGCGCGGACCTGCTCGGCCGCGCCGCCGGAACCACCGCCTTCGCGGGCGCCGTCGCCACCCTGCGCCGGGTCCTCGCCGACGGGCTCGCCCGCGAGCACGCCACCGGCGGCCCGGACGGCGCGGGCTCTCCCGTGCCCCCCGGCCTGCGGGTGCGCTACCGGGCACTGCGGCGCGCCGGGCGGACCACCGGGGTGATCGTCGTCGTGCTGGACGACCCCGACCCGGCCCGCGACCAGCTGCGCGAGCTGGAGCAGGCCCGGGCCCGGCTCGCCCTGCTGGACGCCGCCGCCGAACGGATCGGCACCACCCTCGACATCGGCACCACCGGCGCCGAACTCGCCGCCTTCGCCGTGCCCCGGCTCGCCGAACTCGCCACCGTGGACCTGCTGCCGCCCGAGGCCGAACCGGCCGGGCCCGGCCACGGCACGCCCCGGCGGCTGCACCGGGCCGGTGCCCGGTCCGTACCGGCGCTGACCGCGGCCCTCGCCGAGCTGCCCCGACCCGGCGAATCGATTCGCCACCGGGAGGGCTCGGCTGCCGCCCGCAGCCTGGCCGGCGGCATCGCCGTGCTCACCGAGCCCGGGTCCGAGGACGCCTGCCCGCCCGGGACGACCTCACTGCTGGTCCTGCCGCTGGCCGCCCGGGGCCGGCTGATCGGACTGCTCACCCTCGGCCGCACCGCCACCTCTCCGGCGTTCACCCCCGACGAGGCCGCCCTGTTCGGCGACCTCGCCGCCCGCGCCGCCACGGCCCTCGACAACGCGCGCCGCTTCGCCCGCTCCCAGGGCCTCGCCCTGGAACTCCAGCGGGCCCTGCTCAGCGAGCCCGGCAGCCCGCATCCGAACCTCTCCCTCGCCTCCCGCTACCTGCCCTCCGGGAGCAGCTCGGTGGTCGGCGGCGACTGGTTCGAGACGGTCCGGCTGCCGTTCGGCCGCACCCTGCTGGCGATGGGCGACGTCATGGGGCACGGCGTCGAGGCTGCCGTCGACATGAGCCACTACCGCTCCGCGCTGCGCGACCTCGCCGGAATGGACCTGCCCCCGCACCGGATCCTGCGCCAGCTCGACGACGTGATCTCCGCCGACGACTCCGCCCGCCCCGCGACCTGCCTGCTGGCGCTCGCCGACCCGGGCCGCGGCCGCTGGACCCTCTCCAGCGCGGGCCACCTGCCGCCCGCCCTGATCACCCCCGGCCGCCCGACCACGCTGCTGCGCGTCCCCACCGGCCCGCCGCTCGGCACCGGCCTCGGCGGCTACCAGCAGACCACCCGTCCGCTCCTCCCCGAGCAGACCCTGCTGCTGTACACCGACGGCCTGGTCGAGCGCCGGGGCGAGGACATCGACGTCTCCCTGGAACGGCTCGCGGCCCTTCGCCTGCCGGCCGAAGGGGACCTCGACGACCTGCTCGACGCCCTGCTCCACTCCCTCGTCCCACCGCCGGCCCCGGCCGCGGAGGACGACATCGCGTTGCTGGTCGCCCGCCCGCGCCGGCGCTGACGGGCCGCCACCCGGCCCTGGCGGCCCCCTGCCGGGCTCACACCTTCGCCAGCGCCTGCTCCAGGTCCGCCCAGATGTCCTCCGGGTGCTCGATGCCCACCGACACCCGGACCGTCCCCGGGCCGATGCCCACCGCCGCCAGCTCCTCGTCCGACAGCTGCCGGTGGGAGGTGCTGGCCGGGTGCAGCACCAGGGTGTGCACATCGCCCAGCGACGGGGCCAGCGAGGCGAGCCGGACGGACTCGGTGAACGCCCCGGCCGCCGCGCGCCCGCCGGCCAGGTCGAAGGCGAGGACGCCGCCGTGGCCGTCGGGGAGCAGGCGGCGGGCGCGTTCGTGGTCGAGGTGGGTGGGCAGGCCCGGGTAGTGGACGGCGGTGACCGCCGGGTGGGCGGCGAGCCGGCCGGCCAGGTCGAGCGCGCTGTCGCAGTGCCGGCGGACCCGCAGGGCGAGGGTCTGCATGCCGCGCAGGGTCAGCCAGGCGGCGAACGGATCGGCGGCGGCGCCGAGTTCGAGCGAGCGCCGCCAGACCCGGTGGTGGATCTCCGGATCGGTGAAGACGGCGATCCCGCCGAGGACGTCCGAGTGCCCGCCCAGGTACTTGGTCACGGAGTGGATCACGATGTCCGCGCCGTGCTCGATCGGGCGGCACAGCAGCGGGGTCGCGAAGGTGTTGTCCACCACGCTCACCACCCCGGCCCGCTTCGCGACGGCGATCAGCCCGGGCAGGTCGGTGACCCGGGTGGTGGGGTTGGAGACGGTCTCCAGGAACAGCACCCGGGTGTCGGGGCGCAGCGCGGCGGCCACCGCGGCGGGGTCGTCGCCGCTCACGTAGTCGACCTCGACGCCCCAGCGCTCGGTGAGGTCGGTCAGTGCGCCGACGGTGCCGCCGTACAGGCTGCGCTGGGCGATGACGTGGTCTCCGGCGCGCAGCAGGGCGAGCAGCGTGGTGCTGATCGCGCCCATGCCGGAGGCGGTGGCGAGGGCGCCGGTGCCGCCCTCCAGATCGGCGACGGCCTGTTCCAGCGTGCGGACGGTGGGGTTGCCGAAGCGGTTGTAGAAGAAGGCTCCGTCCGGTCCGCCGTGGGCGCGGGTGAGCGCGTCGCCGGTCTCGAAGGCGAACAGGTGGCCCTGGTGCAGCGGCACGCCGAGCGGGCGGCTGCCGGTGACCTCGGCGAGCGGCGGGTGGACGATCCGGGTGTCGGGGCGCGGTCCGTCGGCGGTGCGGGGGGCCGGGTGCGGGGCCCGGGGGGAGTGGAAGTCGCTCATGGCGCTCATCCTCGGGGCGGCCCCGGCATCCGGGACAGGGCCAATCGCCGTCAAGTGGCCCGCCCCGGGCGGTCGTTCCGGCTCCGCCGCCCGGGAGGCGGCGGCGAACGCCCGGGTCACGGCGGCGGGCGGCCGCTCGCGGTCGAGAGCCACCGGTCACCGCTCACGGTCGAGGCCCGCCGGCGGCTACTTGCGGCGGCTGAAGATCCGCTTGACGAGGTAGACGATCCCGACGATCAGCAGCACGAAGAACAGGATGATCAGGATCACCACGACCAGCAGGAACTTGCCCAGCTTGGCGAAGAAGCCCTTTTTCTTCTTCTCCTCCTTGGCCGCGAGGTGGGTGGCGTCGGCGGCCGACGCGACCCGCGCCTCGGTGCGGCCCCCCTGCCCGGTGTCGGCGGACGAGGCACCCGCCGACAAGGTGTTCGCCGAAATGTTGCTCGCGGACAAGGCGCTCGCGGGCACGTCGTTGTCGGCGACGGCTGCCGCGGCGGTTCGGGGCGCGGCGACCGCCGGCCCCGATGCCGCGGCGGTGAGGCCGACGGCGGCCAGCAGGGCCACCAGGGCACCAGCCATCGAACGTATGATCCGATCAGTCATCATGCTCCTCGCACTCGTGCGGAGCAGCACGGACCAGCCGCTCTGACCAATTTCTCATGGTCTGACCAGCTGGTTTTCGCTTCCGCGCCTAGTATGCTCCACTGAAGTTCTACAGCGGTGTAAAAGTTTAGCGACGGGCCCTGCCCGGATCGGCTCCGGCCCCGGGCCACGCGAACCCGCCGCTTCGACGGGGGCTCGTGTGGCGACTGTGGAGGATGACGACGTGCCTGGCCGCAAGGGTTCCCCTGAAGCCGAGAATTCGCCGCACCGGACGGGCGGGCGTCGGGCCGCAGGCCACAGAAGCGGCCGGAACCAGGACAACACGGATATACCGGCCACCCGTTCTGAGGGCCGGGCCAAGAAGAAGCCCAAGCGCAGCACCAAGGAGAAGGTGCTCTGGGCGACCGCCGGCTGCACCGCCCTCGCCGTCCTCGGCGGCGGCGCCCTCTACTACCGGCTGAACAGCAACATCAGCACCTTCGACGGCGACGCCCTCAGCAAGGACCGCCCGGAGGCCGCGGGCCCGGACGCCCAGGGCCGCACCCCGGTCAACGTCCTGCTGATCGGCTCGGACAGCCGCGGCAACGGCAACAGCGACCTGGGCGGCGGCGGGGACGGCGGCGCCCGCTCGGACACCGCGATCCTGCTGCACGTCTACGCCGACCACAAGCACGCCGTCGGCATCTCGATCCCCCGCGACTCCCTGGTCACCCTCCCGCCGTGCAAGCTCCCCAACGGCAAGTGGACCAAGGAGCAGACCAATGTGATGTTCAACAGCGCCTTCTCGGTCGGCGGCAGTGACCAGGGCAACCCGGCCTGCACCCAGAACGCCGTCGAGAAGCTGACCAACCTGCGCGTCGACCACACCATCGTGGTGGACTTCAACGGCTTCGCCTCGATGACCAAGGCGGTCGGCGGCGTGGAGGTCTGCCTGCCGAACGACATCCACGAGGGGGACCTCAACCCCAACCTCGGCCACAAGGGGAAGCTGATCTTCCCCAAGGGCAAGCAAAAGGTCGAGGGGCAGTCCGCACTGGACTACGTGCGGGTCCGGCACGGCATCGGCGACGGCTCCGACATCGGCCGCACCAAGCGTCAGCAGGCCTTCCTCTCCTCCCTCATCAAGGAGGTGAAGTCCCAGGGCATGGACCCGACCACCCTGCTGCCGCTGGCCGACGCGGCGACCAAGTCGCTGACCGTCGACCCGGGGCTCGGCTCGGCCGCCAAGCTGCTCTCCTTCGCCACGTCGCTCAAGGACATCGACCTGCACGACGTCAAGTTCCTGACCGTGCCCTGGCGCTACGAGGGCCCGCGGGTCGCCCTGGTGCACCCGGACGTGGACCAGCTGTGGGCCGCGCTCAAGGCCGACCGCACCATCGACGGCCAGGACGCGAGCGCCCCCGCCGACACCGGCCCCGGAGCCCCCGCCAGCCCCGCCACCGAGGCACCGCCGACCCCGACCCCCACCCCCGCCTCGGACGCCAAGGCCGCGGAGGTGAAGGT
>NZ_JBHUAF010000406.1:1986-7557 GCF_042789895.1 Kitasatospora sp. NPDC056783 | reverse complement strand
ATGTTGTCCGATGCCGTTCGGTCCTGCTCGGGGATCGGGCCGGACGCCCTTCCCCGGTCGGGTCAGATCCGGACCTCCACGGTGCCGACCGCCTTGTCGTGCAGCCCGCGGGTGTCACGGTCCCAGACCAGCGGCGGCACCACCAGGCAGAGCAGCAGGGTGCGCAGCAGCACCTGCGGGATGGTCGCGCGGCCGCCGTCCAGCCGGACCACCCGGAGGCCGAACAGCCGCTTGCCGACCGTGGTGCCGGTGGTGGACAGCAGCAGGGCCGCGACCAGGAAGAACAGCGGGCTGGTCCACAGGTTGGCCTCGCCCTGGTCGCCGTGGGCGAGCAGCCCGTACGAGACCAGCGAGACCAGCCAGCCGTCCACGAGCAGGGCGCCGATCCGCCGGCCGGGGCCCGCGATCGATCCGGGGCCCTCCTCGGGCAGCCCGAGGCGTTCGCCGCGGTAGCCGAAGTCGGTACCCATCTTCTCGGCGGCGGCCTTGGGGCCGTCGATCCACGATCCCAACGCTTCTCTGGTGTCCACGAATCCACACTAACCGGGCTGACGGCTTCCGCTGCCACCGCCTCCCCTCCGGCCCGGGGCATCACCCCCGACCGGGTGAATCGTCGTTCCGGAGGTTTCCACGTGGTCCAGATCACTCACAGGAAGGTGCCCAGCTCGGCAGGGTGATTTGTACCGTCCCGGACACCTTTGCCACCCTGCTCGGCGCTCCTGGTTAACATCTAGGAAACGAGCGGGTCACCGACTGGAAACGACCCATTCCTATGGTGAGCCAAATTCGCGAGCCGAGGAGGATGGATGTTCAACAACGCCGCCGAAGTGAAGCAGTTCATCCAGGACAACGACGTGAAGTTCATCGATGTCCGCTTCTGTGACCTGCCCGGCGTCCTGCAGCACTTCTCCGTACCCGCAGCGACCTTCGACCCGTCCGAGACCCTGATGTTCGACGGCTCGTCGATCCGCGGCTTCCAGGCCATCCACGAGTCCGACATGGCGCTGGTCCCCGACCTCGCCACGGCCAGGCTCGACCCCTTCCGGGCCGAGAAGCACCTCAACATCAACTTCTTCATCCAGGACCCGGTCACCGGCGAGGCGTACAGCCGTGACCCGCGCAACGTCGCCAGGAAGGCGGAGGCCTACCTCGCCTCCTCCGGCATCGCCGACACCGCGTTCTTCGGGCCCGAGGCCGAGTTCTACGTCTTCGACTCGGTCCGCTTCGAGACCAGCGCCAACGCGTCCTTCTACCACATCGACTCGGAGGCCGGCGCCTGGAACAGCGGCGCCGCCGAGGGCGACGTGCGCGGCTACAAGGTCAAGTACAAGGGCGGCTACTTCCCCGTCTCCCCGGTGGACCACTTCGCCGACCTGCGCGCCGAGATGTCGCTGGAACTCGAACGGGCCGGACTGGAGATCGAGCGCCAGCACCACGAGGTCGGCACGGCCGGCCAGGCCGAGATCAACTACAAGTTCAACACCCTGCTGCACGCCGCCGACGACCTGATGCTGTTCAAGTACATCATCAAGAACGTCGCCTGGCGCAACGGCAAGACCGCCACCTTCATGCCGAAGCCGATCTTCGGCGACAACGGCTCGGGCATGCACGTCCACCAGTCGCTGTGGACCGAGGGCTCCCCGCTCTTCTACGACGAGCAGGGCTACGCCGGCCTCTCCGACACCGCCCGCTACTACATCGGCGGTCTGCTGCGGCACGCCCCCTCGCTGCTGGCCTTCACCAACCCCTCGGTGAACTCCTACCACCGCCTGGTCCCCGGCTTCGAGGCCCCGGTCAACCTGGTCTACTCGCAGCGCAACCGCTCGGCCGCGATCCGCATCCCGATCACCGGCTCCAACGCCAAGGCCAAGCGCATCGAGTTCCGCGCCCCGGACCCGTCCTCCAACCCCTACCTGGCCTTCGCCGCCATGCTGATGGCCGGCCTCGACGGCATCCGCAACAAGATCGAGCCCCTGGAGCCGGTCGACAAGGACCTCTACGAGCTCGCCCCCGAAGAGCACGCCAACGTCCCCCAGGTCCCCTCCTCCCTCCCGGCCGTCCTGGAGGCCCTCGAAGCCGACCACGAGTACCTCCTCGCCGGCAACGTCTTCACCCCGGACCTGATCGAGACCTGGATCGACTTCAAGCGCACCAACGAGATCGCCCCCATCGCCCTCCGCCCCCACCCGCACGAGTTCGAGCTCTACTACGACCTCTGAACCGGCCGCCACGGGCCGCTCGGCCAAGGCCCTCCCGGGGTGCGACGCCGACGGCCGACGACGGATCGGCCGGGCAGAGCCACATCGGGGCCGTCACAGCCCGCACGGAACGTGACGGCCCCCGTGGCGCACACCGGGCACGAGGGGAACCGCTCGTGCCCGCCGATGGGCCGTCCACCCCGCCGGCGTTGTCCGGCCGGACGTCGCCGGGCGGGTCGCCGCCGTACCCGGCCCGGCACCCGCCGCCCGACCGGTCGGCTCAGCCGGCCTGCCGGGCCCGCACCGTCACCGGATGGTGCGGCCCGTAGAGCCGCTCGCTGTCCGCCAGCACCCGCGCCCGCATCGCCGACGCGCCCGCACCGTCCCCCGCGGCGTGCAGGAGCCGGGCCACCCGGCCGCGCACCTCCAGGGCGAACTCCGGCTCCCGGTCGGCGAGCCGGGCCAGCAGGTACCGGTACTCGGCCAGGGCGCCCTCCCGGTCGCCGAGTTCCTCCAGGCAGAGTCCCACCTCGCCCTGCCAGCGCGCCAGTTGCGGCTCGTCGGGCTCGGCCTGCTCGGTCAGCATCCGCAACTGGCCGAGCGCGACGTCGAACTGACGGTCCTCCAGCAGGGTGGCCGCGTACTGCTTGCGCAGCATCCGCACCACGGGCGAGCCGGGGCCGTGCAGCTCGGCGGCCACCGCCAGGCCGCGCCCCAGCACCGAGACCGCCTGGGTGATCATCCCCTGGTCCAGCAGCTCCCTGGCCTCCCGGACGGCCTCGGCGACCTCCGTCCGGTCCGCCGGGGCCTGGGGCGCCACCGGACGGGACCGCCCCTGCGGGTGCCAGGGCGCGTACGGGCGGCGGAACGGGCGGGTGGGGTCCATCGGCGTCCCCGGCCCGTCGTCGTGCCGCCCGTCCGGCGCGGGCAGCAGCGGCGCCAGCGCCCGGTGCACCTCGGCCGCGTCGGCCGGGCGGTCCCCGGGGTCCTTGGCGAGCAGCCGCAGCACCAGCTCCTCCAGCGGCTCGGGCACCTCGGGGCGCAGCCGGCGCAGCGGCGGCGGCGGCTCGTACACGTGGCGGTGCAGCATCCCCAGCGGCGTGGTGGCCGGGAACGGCACGCTGCCGCTGAGCAGTTCGTGCAGGATCACGCCGAGCGCGTACAGGTCGGCGCCCGGCCCGACCGCGCCGCCCACCGCCTGCTCGGGCGCCATGTAGGCGGGGCTGCCGATCGGCGAGCCGGTCAGGGTGAGCCGGGTGGTGTCCGCGTCCAGCACGGAGGCCACCCCGAGGTCGAGCACCACCAGGGTGCCGTCCGCGCGGACCATGATGTTGCGCGGCTTCAGGTCCCGGTGGACCGCGGGCAGCGCGTGCACGGCGGCCAGGACCGGGCAGAGCTGCGCGGCCACCGCGACCGCCCAGGGCCACGGGTAGGGGTCGTGCTCGGCCAGGTGGTCGGCCAGGTCGGCGCCCTGGACGTACCGCATGACCAGGTAGAGGTCCTCGCCGTCGCTCCCCGCGTCGTGCACGGTCACCAGGCCCGGGTGGTCGACCCGGGCGGTGACCCGGCACTCGCGGGCGAACCGGCGCCGGACCTCCTGGAACTCCGCCGCCCCGCTCACCCGGTCCGGTCGCAGCAGCTTGACGGCCACCTGGCGGTCCAGGTTCCGGTCCCGCGCCGTCCACACCTGGCCCATCCCGCCGCGTCCGACCAGGGTGGCCAACTCGTAGCGGCCGGCCAGCAGTCGGCCGGTCACCGGTGGTCCTCCCGCTCCAGGTAGGCGCTCAGCTCGTCCAGGCCGGCCCGCACCTCGCCGATCCGGTCGGGCCGCGCCGGGACGGGCCGGAACACGGGCGGCACGGCGGGCGGGTGCCCGACCGGCGGCGGAGCCTGGACCGGCGGGTACCGGACCGGGGACGGGTCTCGGACCGGGGACAGGTGCCGCACGACCGGTGCGGGCGCGTACCCGGGCACCGGTGGGTACGGGTGGGGCTGCGACGGCAGCGGGGCCGCCTCCGGGCGCGGTCCCAGCTCCACCGCCAGGTAGTAGGCCGGCACCGCCAGCGCCGTCCCGAGCAGCAGCACCATCCCCGCCGTGGTGTGGGTGCCGCCGTCCGGCCCGACCAGTGCCAGTCCGCCCACGCCCGTCGCCCCCGCGGCGGCGAACGCCAGCCAGTCCCGCGTCCGGCGGTGCTCGACCGCGAGCCAGAGCAGCGCCACCCAGCCCAGCATGCCCAGGCTCAGCAGCGGCACCAGCACCAGCACGATCCGCAGCAGCACCCGCCACACGCGGACGCCGGGCCGCTTCGGCGGCGCGGTCGGGTACATGGGCCAGCTCCTGTCGACGGGATCCGCGGGTCAGCCTACCGACGGGCTCTCACACGGTCCGGCGGGGTCCGGCCTCAGTACGGCCGGACCGTCCCGTCGGTCAGCCCGTCGTAGAGCCCCCGCACCAGTCGGTCGCCCAGTCGGGCCGCGAGCCGCGACGCCTCCTCGAAGGCGGCCACCGCGCGGAACCGCTCACCGTACCGGTGCTGCTCGGCCAGCGGCAGCCGGGGCACCCGCAGCCGGCGCACGTCGATCCGGGTCGCGGTGGTGGTGAAACTGCTGGCCTGCCGGCTGTTGGCGCTGCCGCGCAGGAAGCCAGCCAGGAACCACGGATCCAGGGTGTCCGGGTCCGGACGCAGCAGGTGCACGTTGCGGCCGAGCGCCGCGCCGGCGGTGGCCTCGTCGACCACCCGGGTCACGGTGCCGCGGCCGAGCACCGGGAGCACCACGTCCCCGGCCCGCAGCAGCACCGGCTCCTCCTCCGCGCCCTCGGGCAGCTGCCCGGAGGGGGCGGTGCCGGCCGCCAGGTCGTGCTCGGTCAGCACCGGCGGGCCGCCCGCCGGGCCCGCTCCGCTCCCGCCCGTGCGCATCACCAGCGCGCCCGCCCGGGCCAGTTCACCCACGCTGGTCATCGGCCAGTGCGCCGCTCCGCCCGGCACTCCGGTCAGCGGGGCCAGCTCCACGGTGCGGCGCAGCGCGCCGGTCAGCTCCTCGCGGGCCTCGGCCAGGCCGGCCCCGTCGGCGGCCGCGCGCGAGGGCAGGTGGCGGGCCGGGGTGACGTCCACGTCGTCGTCCAGCAGGTCCACCAGCGCGACGGTGCTGCTGACGCCGGGCCGGTCGGGGTGCTCGCCGTGCCGGTCGAAGGCCCGCCAGTCCGCCAGCACCGTGCCGCGCAGCTCCTGCCGGCCGATCTGCTCGCGGTCCGCGACGTCCACCACCAGCAGCCGCTGCGGCTGCGGCGCGCCGGCCGCCGGCCGGCGCAGCACCCACAGGTGCAGCGGGATGCCGTACGGCGGGGGGGGGGCCGGGCGGCCGCCCGCCCCCC
>NZ_JBHUAF010000406.1:0-1967 GCF_042789895.1 Kitasatospora sp. NPDC056783 | reverse complement strand
TGGGGCAGCGGGATGCGGGTGGGCGGGGCGCTGCGGGCCGGCAGCGCGACCACCGCCCGCAGCGCGCCGCGCCGCAGCAGATCCGCCCGGATCCGCCGGCCGGACCGGCGCGAGGCGGCGGCGGGCGGCATCAGCAGCACGGCGCAGCCGTTCTCCTTCAGGTGCGCCAGGGCGTGCTGCACCCAGGCCAGTTCGGACTCGGTGCGCGGCGGCAGGCCGTACTCCCACCGGGTGTCGTAGGCCAACTCCTCGTTCCCCCAGGACCGTTCGTTGAACGGTGGGTGGCAGAGCACGGCGTCCGCGCGCAGCTCCGGGTGCGCGTCGGCGCGCAGACTGTCGCCCGCGCGGACATCCACCGGGCCGTCCGCGCGCAGCGCCAGCCGCACCGCGGTCAGCGCCGCGAGGTCCGGGTCCAGCTCCTGGCCGGCCACCGTCGCGGCGGGCCCGGCCGCGCCGAGCAGCGCACCGAACCCGCAGGCCGGATCGAGCACCAGCTCGGCCGGGCCGGCGAGTTCGGCCATCAGCTCGGCCAGCGGGGCCGGGGTGAGCGTGTACTGGCGCGGGCCGGCCTCCAGGTGGCGCCCCATCAGGAACTCGAAGGCCTGACGGCCACCCAGTTCCTTCGCCAACTCCCGCGCACCGGTGATGAGTTCCCGTCGTTCGGGGTCGGCGTCGCCGCCCCCGAGCAGCGCGGTGCCGACCGCCAGCAGGGCGGCGGCCGCCCCCTCCGGGTCGCCCTCCACCTGCTGCCAGACCCGCTCGCTCAGCGGCACCCTGCCGAGCTTGCCCTGCCCGCGCAGCCACCGCTCGACCTCGGCCAGGTCGAAGGCCGGGCTGGTGTCGGTGCCGCCCACCGGCTTGGGGAAGTCCGCGTGCCGCCGCCGCCAGTTGCTCACCGCGGCCCGGCCGACCCCGGCCAGCCGCGCGATCCCGGCGGCCGTGATCTCCGTCCTGCTCCCCTGCTCGGCCACTGGGCGGACCCCTCCACGCTGGAACGACTCTCCGCCCGATCCTACAACCCGCCTCACGTCATGATCGCGTGTTGACGCGGTTCACACGCCATGGTCTGATTGCCGCGCCGATCACCCGTCACCCCGTCTCGAAAGGCGCACGCGCCGTCATGTCCCAGACGCTCCGCCGGACCGCCCTGCTCGCCTGCGGCGCCACCGCGCTCCTCGGTCTCACCGCCTGCTCCTCCGGCACCGCCGCCACCCCGGCCGCCGCGCCGGTCCCCACCCACGGCTCCGCCGCCGGTTCCACCGCCGGTTCCTCGACGCCCGCCGCACCGGCGTCGCCCTCCGCGCCGGCCTCGCCCTCCGCGCCCGCCCTGCTGACCGGCACCAAGCTCAACTCGCTGCTGCTGCCCGGCACCGCGTTCCCGGCCGGCTTCAAGCCCGACCCCGACGGCTCCCGGAGCACCGGCGACGGCTACAACCCGCCCATGGCCCCGTCCGCCGTCCCCTCCCCGCACTCCTGCGACCTGCTGAACACCTCCGCCTGGATCACCGCCTCCGGCGTCAGCGCCGCCTCGTTCGCGCAGAACGACTACCAGGACGCCTCGCAGGACATGATCGCCCAGGAGCTCGACGGCTTCCGCGGCGACGACGCCAAGGCCGCCATGTCCGCCCTCACCAAGGCCCTGACCGCCTGCCACAGCTTCACCGTCACCCAGAACGGCCAGCGGTACCCGGTCACCGTCACCGTCAAGCCGCTCCCCGGCCTGGGCGACGAGGCCCTCCAGGCCACCCTCACCTCCCCCTCCTTCAGCGGCGGCACCACGATGGTCGCCACCCGCACCGGCTCCTACCTCGCCGCCACCTACGACAGCTCGCAGAGCAGCTCGGGCAGCGCCGCCGTCGGCTTCGCCAAGACCCTCGCCAAGGCCCTCCCGCCGACCTCCTGACCCCGGCGCCGCCGGAGCCGGGGTCGGAGCCGGAGCACGGTCGACGCCGCGCCACGCACAAGGC
>NZ_JBHUAF010000405.1:0-7623 GCF_042789895.1 Kitasatospora sp. NPDC056783 | reverse complement strand
TCAACACGGCGCCTCGTGGCGCACAGCTCCTGGGCGAAAAAAGCCGAGGCGGCCTTGAGGATCTCGCACGAGCGCCGCAGCTCGGCGTTCTCCTTCCGCAGAGCGGCCAGCTCCTCCTTCTCGGCGGTGGTCAGCCGGTCGTCGCGCTCGCCCCGGTCGGCCTCGTCCTGGCGGATCCAGTTCCGCAGGGCCTCGTGGTGCACCCCAAGATCGCGGGCCATCTGCCGGATCACGGGCTTCGGGTCAGCGGAGCGGTACATCTCCACCGCACGCCGGCGCAACTCGGGCGGGTACTTCATCTGAGCAGCCATCACAAAGGCTCCCTTCTCATGACCCATCAGGCCATCTCCGGCAACCTTCCGCACGTCGGGGGAACCTCAGTGACGAACCGGCCGCCTGATCGGGTGGCCGTCGAGCGGGACGTGGTGCGGGGTGGGGCAGCCGACGGCTTGGCGGCGGCCGGATGCTGGAAGAGACGACAGGCCTGGGTTCCGTCCGGCGGATCATGACGTCGTAGGCTGCGGCGCATGCACAGCACGCTGACCGAGCACGCCCGGTGTCTCTACGGAGATGAGTACCGTCCGACACCGGCGTGTGGTCGAGAACACGACGAGAACTACCTCATCGAAGAGCTGACCTTCGCTGATGCGGACGCGATCCTCTCGATGCTGCGCGAGCTTTGCCCGAACGTGGTCGACGGCCGGCTCCCGGTGCGGATTCGCAACCTCGCCTATCGGCTCGTGCTGCTGCAACGGCCGGACCAGCCGGCTCTTCTGCGGGAGGCCGCGCAGAACCTGTGGCTGCACGGTCCGGACTGGGACAACATCGCGGCGGAACTCACGCAGCGTGCCGAAGAGCTGGAAGCTCGCTGACCAACCGGGCTGTCAGGCCTTGAGCCAGTGTTCGTCGCGACGAAGAGACGTCCGGAAGACGCTCGGACCGCAGGGCGAAGGCCGTCGATGCCTCGGCCGGGCCCTGAGACAGGCAGGCCAGGAGCCTGCGGCGGTCAGCCGGCTTTCCCGGGTCACCTGTCCATCGAGCCGATCGCGCTCGGGTGCTCGGGGTCGGTGAAGCGCGCCCTCGCCGCCGAGGCCGCTCTGGAGCGCTTGGCCAACCCGGGCACCGTGCTCGTGAAGGTCGCCGACGAGCTGCGCACCACCATCGCCCGCGCCTTCGGGGACGGCGAGTCCTGGTCCACCACAGCCACCGGTGCCCTCGTGCGCGAACCAGCGGACGGCGTTCTTCCCCGGCGGGTGGCTCTATGCCGGCGCGACACACTCCCGAGCACCTGCCTCGCCGTCGCCGGACTCTCCGACCGCACCACCACCGCCTGAACAAGGCCGCAGCTCAGACCAGCACATCCCCTCCGCAATCACGCACCCGCTTGTTAGCCGAGCGCAGCCGGAACGCAACCGGATCCCGACAGACTGTGGCTCCCGCGATCAAGGAACCACCGGAGCGCCGACGTGTTCAGGCAGGCAGGCAGGACAGGCAGGCAGGGCAAGCAGGCAGGAAGGGCGGGGCCGGATCGGGGGTCCAGACAATTTCGAAAACCTAGGATGACATTCGAATGATCCGTCAAAAATCTTTCATTGTTTCATCTCTGACTCTATGGCGACTCCTGTCACTGAGTCTTGTCGCAGCCTTGATGGGCGGCTTCCTGGTGGGTCTGGCCCAGCCAGCGCATGCGGTTGTTCCCGGAGAGCAGCGGGTGATGACCTGGAACATGGCCCATACGCCGAAGGCCTGGCAGAACGCCTACAACTACGCCCTCAGGTACGACATCGTGGCGTTGCAGGAAATGCCGATGGCCGCGATCTCGGCCGCAAACGTGGTGAACGACGGGGAAATTCTGGTCCCGGGCACCAGCTACCGGATCGAAAGGAAGAGGCTGACTCCCCGGCTGGGCTACCGTTCGGAAATCTACCTCACCTATGTCGAGGACAGTCTCCGGCCGCAGATGTACCGTCTCGGATTCATGACGCACCGTCGGCCGGAAAGCGTGGAAATCGTCGAGTCGCAATTCGTCAATACGCGACCGGGGCTCGTCATCGTCGACGGCACCGGCGCCAGTGCCATGACCTTCGGCTCCATTCACGCGATCTCCCCCGGCGGGGCCAACGGGAGCGAGTTCGTCAACGCGGTCGCAGGGCGGGCGGGAGCCCTGAGTTCGGGGCGATGGGCTGTCCTGGGTGACTACAACCGCGAGCCGGGAACCATGGCCGATCTCCCCGCGAACAGCCTGACGCACTCCACCGCCCCCGATGTCCGGACCTTCCGGACCGGCGGGCGGTACGACTACATGGTCGCCTCACAGCTGTTCAGCGACTGGAACATCGTCGGTCGGGCCGACACCAGTCACGACAGCGACCACTACCCGGTGTTCTTCGGCGGCCTTCAGGCCGGAGCCGATCCGGGAGTTCCGTACTGGCTGACAGGTGGGACCTCGGAGAACTCCGCCTCCTGGACGATCGGCGTCGACCAGGCCCGGCTGGAGGACGACAGCATCGGCGAGGACGCCCCGTTCGTCCTGCAGAACATCCGCGCGAGGAACGGGAGCCAGGTCCTGTCACCGTTCGGAGCGATCGACATCAGCGGGAAGAAGTACTCGCTGCTCCTGCTCGCGAGATCCCTGAAATGTCTCACCATCGCTCCCGACGGCACCGGAAAGATCGTTCACAAGAATTGCCAGACGGGCCAGAAGGAGAGCCAGCTCTGGCGTTTCGACAGTGATTCCGGGCAGTTGGTCAACCCCGAGGGATTCACGATCGCCCCGGAGAATCAGAAATTCGGTTCGGGCCTTCGCGCGGTGTCTCAGGGGGTGACTCCCACCTGGAAGTGGAAGACGAGGCTGTTCAAGGGTTGCCCGCCGTCCTCGGCCGGCAACGTGACGGTGGCCTCGGCGCTGAACGTCTCCGTCCTGTCCGACGGGCAGACGCCCTTCCCCGGCCCGGAGCCCGATCCCTGTACGGCGGTACCGACGGTGGTGTCGATGGGTGACAGCTACATCTCCGGCGAGGCCGGCCGGTGGGCCGGCAACGCGGACGCCTCGGCCGGCGGCTCGGTGTGGGGCACCGACCGCTCCGCCGTGGGCTGCAACGCCGACGAGAGCAGCTGCACCCACGACCTCACGCGGGTGTACGGCGACACCTCCTACGCCGCCAAGCCCGACGCGGCGTGCGACCGGTCGGACTCCGCCGAGATCAACGGTGTGGCGGTGCCCGGCGCGGAGACTGTCGACCGGGTCAACCTGGCCTGTTCCGGGGCGACCACGGCCAGTGTCCTGACCGCCACGTTCAAGGGAGAGCGCCCGCAGGTCGAGCAGCTGCGCGACCTCACCGCCACACGTGACGTCTCCACCGTGGTGCTGTCGATCGGCGGCAACGACCTCCAGTTCTCCGACATCGTGAAGGAGTGCGTCAAGGCCTACCTCGCCCCGGCCGTGAACAACAACGGCTGCCGGGCCGTCAAGCAGGCCGAGTTCGACGCGGCGTTGGGCGCGGTCGAGGAGGACGTGGTCAAGAGCCTGACCGGGATCCGTGACGTCCTGCGCGACGCCGGGCAGTCCGACGACAGCTACCGCATCGTGCTCCAGTCCTACCCGAACCCGCTGCCCAAGAGCTCCGAGTACCGCTATCCGGAGAACTCCCTCAACCCGTTCGAAAAGTACGGGCGTTACACCAAGGGCGGCTGCCCGTTCCTCGACAAGGACAGCGACTGGGCCCGTGACCACGTGATGGCGAACATCACCGCGATGCTGGGCCGGGCCGCCACCCGGACCAACGTCTCCTTCCTGGACCTCCAGGACGCCTTCGCCGGGCACGAACTGTGCTCCGCCTCCGCCCAGTCGGCCACCTCGGCCAACAACTCGACCGCGCCCCTGGACGCCGCACAGGCCGAATGGATCCGCTGGGTCCCCTACCTGATCGACACGGACATCCCGTGGACGGCCCAAGGCCACCAGCAGGAGGCGGTCCACCCCAACTACTTCGGCCAGCAGGCCCTCTCCGCCTGCCTCACCAAGATCCTCGCCGACCCCGACACCGGACCGGTCACCTCACGCTGCACCGGCAGTGCGGGTTCCTCCCCCGGAGGCCTGGACGACACCAGCCAGGTCCTGGCCAAGGGCAACCGCCGCACCGGTCTGGGCGGTGACCTGCCGGACTGGAGCAAGGCCGGCTACCGGGGCGGGCAACGGCTGCCCGGCCCCGCGGAGCGCTCCAACGACCCGCGTTGCAAGATCACTCCCCAGGTCCTGGCCGACCGCTACAACGTGAAGGCCGACGACGGCCAGGACGACACCGCCGGCATCCAGAAGGCCATCGACGACATCCGCACCACCTGCACCCCCAACGCCTCGCCCACCAAGCTCTCCTCGATCGAACTGCCCAAGGGCACCCTGGAGGTCAGCAAGCAACTGGCCGTCGACGCCTCCTACCTCGTCATCCGCGGCCAGGGCACGAAGGCTGACAGCGGCACCAGGATCGTGTTCCGGCCGGACAGCGCGACCCGGTACGACACCCTCTACCAGGGCAGCCGCTGGGACCAGGACACCATGCGCTACGTGTGCCAGGGCACGATCGGCTCCATCACCGGCACCGGCGGCTGGATCTGGCCCGGACGCGGCCTGTTCCGCGTGCAGACCCGCGAGGTGTCGGCCAAGCACCAGCGCATGTGCGGCAACATCTCCGCGATCCCGGAGAACCGCCGGGACCTGTTCGAAGGATCGATCAACCAGCACTGGGAATCGGGCGTCACCCTCGCCGAGAACACCGCCACCCCCGGATACGCCGCACGGGAGGGCGACAGCACCATCCAACTCAACGGCGCCGCCGACATGTCCGTCTTCAAGCCGGGCGGCTACCTGTGGGTCGGGGCGGCCAACAGCATGAAGTTCTACCAGAGCCAGCAGATCGACACCGCCGGGCAGCTGGGCAGCCTGGAGGACCTGCACATGCGCCAGCAGGTCTTCACCATCTCCTCCGTCGACAGCACCCGACGCACCGTCACCATCGACAAGCCGCTGGAGTTCGACGTCCCCGTGAACTCCGTCTCCGACGGCTCCGCGCCCATAACCCCAGGGGGTCCCGCCTACCCCAGCAAGGTCACCCCGCTCAAGATGATCACGGACGTCGGGTTCGAGGACTTCACCTTCACCCAGCAGATGGACGGCCTGACCGCCCAGTGCGTCGACCTGACCCCCAAATGCGCCACCCACAACTACGGCAACCTCGCCCCCGACGCCGCCATGCACGGCATCGTCTTCAAATGGGCCGCCAACAGCTGGGTCCGCGGGATCAGGGGCGAGATGACCGGCTCCCACCCCGTCGTCACCGAGGTCGCCAAGAACCTCCAGATCGAGAACAACTACTTCGACGGCGCCTGGAACAAGGGCAAGGGAGGCAACGGATACCTGCGCGGCTCCCGCGTCTGGGACTCCCTCTACGCCTTCAACACCACCCGTAACCTGCGCCACTTCACCTTCCAGTGGTCCTCCTCCGGGAACGTCGCCTTCGCCAACGACTTCGACTCCGACCTCAACCTGCACGGCGGCTGGGAACGCCGCAACCTCTTCGACAACAACACCGTCCACGTCCCCTACAACCACTCCTCCAGCAACTGCAGCGCCAACTGCGGCGGTGAAGGAGGCGTCGGCGACAAGGGCACCTGGTGGCCGATCTACTGGAGCGCCGGCAACAAGGCCGTCAAGTGGTCCGGCTCCAGCGGCCCCCAGAACGTCTTCTTCAACAACAGCCTGACCAAACAGACCACCAAGAACGGCCCCTACGCGCTCTACCAGCCCTACTCCACCCGCGGCCGTGCCTACCAGTTCGGCTCCGCCGAGGACTCCCCGCGCTCCTTCAAGCACCTCGACTACGGAACCGGCGGCTTGCCGCCCATCGACACCAACCCCATCCAGGACTGGGCCGGCTACGAGAACGGCAGCTTCACCTCAGGACTGGGCGTCAACGACAAGTACCAGGACAGCGGGGACTCCCTCTTCCTGAAGTCCTTCCGACGCTGACCGACACCGATCCGCAACCGAAGGCCGTGCCGCCGTCCGATCAGGCGGCACGGCCTTCGGCCGCCGATGACCACCCCGGCTGAAGGCCTCGGCGCCCCGGACCTGTCGGCAACGGGTAGAAACGAGGTCCTGGATCACTTTCCGTGCCGATATGACTGATCGTCACCGAAGGTGTCGTGACTGACCGGGTGCCGGTCACGCGGCAAGGAGTACGCGCCTGCGCGGGAGATCCAGACCCGCGCGACCGAACATCTGCCGCTTCAGCATCTTGATCCGATTCACCTGCCCCTGCACCGCCCCCGAGCTGAACGGGAGACTCAACCCCGCCACCACCGGCCCAAGATCAGAACCGATCCCGTTCACAGACGACACCAACGATGTGTGACCACTTTCGATGGTCTCCGACTGGGACGGCGCCACGTGCGCGATGATCAATGGCCGTGAACGAGGTGGATGCCGAGGAAGTCCTGTTCCCGGACCTGGACGACCTGGAGATAGCGAACATCGAGATCGGCGGCGATACCGCGACCGTCGCGGCCTGCGCGTGTGCGCCCGAGGCGTTCTGCCCGGACCGCGGCGCTGGATCACGTCGGGTCCACAGCCGCTACGAGCGCCGGTTGGCGGACTCGGCAGTCGGCGCCCGGCAGGTCGTCGTGAAGCGGCAGGTCCGGCGCTTCCATCGCCCCGCGACGTCATGTCCCCGGGCGACATTCGTCGAGCAGGTCGCCGGGCTCACCTTCCGCGGCGGCCGGCGGAGCCTGCGGCTGCGCGCGATCCTGCAGTCGGCGGCGCTGATGCCGGCGGGCCGAGGCCGCGCCCGGATGCCTGATGTCCTCAGCTCGAAGGTCAGCCGCTCGACCCTGCTGCGGCTGATCCGCGCGATGCCCGACCCGCACACGACAACACCACGAGTGCTCGGGGCCGACGACTTCGCCCTGCGCAAAGGACACGTCCACGGCACCGTGCTGATCAACATCGAGCCCCGCCGCCCCGTCGATCTGCTGCCCGACCGCGAGGCCGCCACCCTCGCCCGATGGCTGACCGAGCACCCGGCGTCGAGGTCATCTGCCGCGACCGCGCCACCGGATACGCCGAAGGCGCTCGCCTCGGCGCGCCGAACGCGGTCCAGATCGCTGATCGCCGGCACCTGTTCCACAACCTTGTCGAAGCCGTGGAACGCCGCGTCACCCGGCACTCCGCGGGCTTCGCTGGAAAGGGCTGTGAACGGTCACGTATTTCCCCAGGGCGACGGTCACGTAATTCCCCAGGTCCTGCCCGCTGACATGAACCAGGTCGCGCCCGTGCTGGTTGGCGAGGTCTCTCTGTCAGTCCCACCACAGCACGACAAGCAGGTTCCGCCGGGATGCCTCCTCGTAGAACTCGTGCAGGGCCCTGAAGTGGCCCAGCAGATACTCCGTCGGGCCGCCGATGATCCCCTCGGCCCCGTGGCCGATCAAGGAAGCCGCATTGCTGTGGTCGTTCGACAGGTCCGTCAGGATCGCTTGCATACCGATCTCTCCGAGCAGTGCCGAGACGCGAGCGACCTGGACTGTGGAGAGGGCCGTTGGAACGGGGCCGAAGGGGCCGATGGCATGCGG
>NZ_JBHUAF010000404.1:0-7733 GCF_042789895.1 Kitasatospora sp. NPDC056783 | reverse complement strand
CCGTTCGCCTGTGGTGCCGGCAGGGCCGGTGCCGCGTCCGAGCCCGGTGGCGCCTCTCCCAATGTCCTCACAACTCACTTACGTCGCAACCTGGTTAACGTGCGGAGTTGACGAAGTGGCGGCAGGAATCACATTCCCCCCGAAAAAAGACAGTACTCATATTTATTGTGGTTGACCTGTTTGACGTCCACGGTTCCAACACGGGAGGGAAGCTATGGGGGAATGGGATCCTGTCTCCGAGTTCACGGACCAGCTCTTCGGCCATTTACGCAGAGCTGACCAGCGCAGGTGGGCGCACGCGTATCTGCACGGCCTCCTCAGTACGCCCGGCAAGAAGTCGATCCGCCGGCTGGCGGCCGTGGCCAGCGACTCCCCGACGGCATCGCAGGCCCTGCACCAGTTCATCAACGAGAGCCCCTGGGAGTGGGCGCCGGTCTGCGACCAGCTGCGCCGGTGGGTCGAGGCCAGGGTCCGGCCCCGGGCCTGGACGGCCGCTCCCGTCGTCCTGCCCAAGCGCGGTGAGAAGTCGTGCGGGGTGCACCGCCGGTTCATCCCGCAGACCGGGCGCACCGTCAACTGCCAGATGGGCACGGCCGTCTTCATGTCGACGCAGGAGGGCGAGTTCCCGGTGGGCTGGTGCCTGTTCCTGCCCGAGCCCTGGGCCCGGGGCCCCCTCCGCGAGCAGGCCCGCATCCCGCGGACGACCACGTCCTCGGCCGAGGATCAGCTCCTCGACTCCCTCGACCAGGTGGTGCGGCGTTCGGAGTGCGAGCCCGTTCCGGTGGTCGCCGACCTCGACGGCTACATGGACCCGCGCCGGCTCGTCCACGGCCTGATCGGGCGTCGGCTGGACTTCCTCGTCGCGATTCCCGACGGATTTCCGCTGGCCCTGCTCGAACGGGGCCCGTCCGGTCCCCGGCGGCCGGCCGCCGCCATGGCGCGGGCGTTGAGCGAGCGGTGCCCCGAGGCCCGCCCCCTCGCCGCGAGGCCCGGCTGGGCATCCGTCCGGGACGGCCTGGTGCAGGTGCCCGGAGCGGTCGCGGCCGACCAGCGGCCCCTGCCGTTCCGCCTGTTCACGCAGCCCGACGGGGAAACGGCGGATCCGGGGCGGCTGTGGATCACCAACATGGTGCGGCGGCCGGTCGACGAACTCCTGGAGTACGCGGAGCGGCACCCGGCGACCGGTGAGACCGTCGGCCTGCTCCAACGGGGCTTCGGCCTGCGGGACTTCGAGGGCCGCTCGTTCCCGGGCTGGCACCACCACATGGCACTGGTGTCGGCCGCCTTCGCCTACAGCCGGCTGGCGGGCGGTGCCGACCGGCAGGACTGCCGTCCCGGCCCCGGTGCGGCGATCGACGGCCCGTCCAGGCCCGTGCTCGTACCCCGCGCCCCGTGGACGGGGGAGGAGGAGCCGAGCTACCCCGTGGCGGTCTGAGCCCGCCGTTCGAGCGCGCCCGGAGGGGTGCGCGCCGGACCCGTCTCCCGCGCCTGTCGGACCGTCACCATGACGGCCGGCGGGCGCGGTTGCGCGTCCGGGGCCTGATGGCCGGCGCCGATGGAAGTCCTGGGCGCCGGCGATTGACAGCAGGATGCTTGTTCATGCAAGCTCTACTCATCCGCTTCGGCCTGACTCTGGGCCAAGAAAGCATGTACATACAAGCAACTGCTGGGGACTTGATGTCTGGTGCCACAGTGCCCACCGTCCACGTCCCGGCCGAGGTCTGAGCAGGGGAGTGACGATGCGTTATTCCGATCTTTCAGAGAACGAGCTGACCGAGTACGCCCGTGAGGCGGTCCGGATCAGCCGCGAGCACGTCGCCAGGGGCGGCATCCCGTTCTCCGGCGTAGTGGTCAACGCCGGGCGGATCCTCGGCACCGGCGTCAACCGGGTGCGCGAGGACAACGACCCCACCGCGCACGCCGAGGTGACGGCGCTGCGGGAGGCTGCCGCCAAGTACGGACTCCACGCCACCGCGGGAGCCACCCTGATCGCCTCCGGCGAGCCGTGCGCCCTGTGTTACATGGCCTCGCTGTACTTCAACGTCGGCCACATCGTCAACGTGGTCGACCGCAAGACGGCCGCCCGCTACGGCTTCGACTACACGAGCTCGTACTCGATCTTCGCCGAGGACCCGGAGACCTGGCCGATCAAGGTCACGTGGCTCCAGATCCCGGAAGGAACCGCGCCCTTCGAGGAGTTCCTCGCCATCGAGCGGGGGCGGTCATGACCGAGGCGACGATCGGGAAGGTCAGCGTCAAGGTCTGGTCGGACTACGTCTGTCCGTTCTGCATGCTGGCCGAGGGCCCGCTGCACGAGGCCACCCACGACCTCGACGTCGAGATCGAGTGGATGCCGTTCGAGCTGCGGCCCCACCCCACCCCGACGCTGCGGCCGGAGGACCCGTACCTGCCGGCGATCTGGGAGCGCGCGGTCTACCCGATGGCCCGCCGGATGGGCGTGGACATCGCCCTGCCCACGGTCTCCCCGCAGCCCTACACCCGGCTGGCCTTCGAGGGCTACCAGTACGCGGCGGAGCACGGCAAGGCCGCGGACTACACCCCGCGGGTCCTGCGGGCCTTCTTCCAGGAGAACCGGGACATCGGCCGGCTGGAGGTCCTCTCCGACATCGCGTCCGAACTCGGCCTGGACGGCGCCGGGTTCACCGAGGCCCTGACCGCCGGGAGCTACACCGAGGCTCACCGGAAGGCGCTGCGGACCGCCGAGGCATACCGCGTCTCCGTCGCACCCACGATCATCATCGGCGGACGCCACCGCATCGAAGGCGTCCCCTCCGCCGCCCAGATCCGCAAGGCCGTACTCGACGCCCAGGCCGAGTCGGTCACCCACGGTGCCGCCTGCGGAATCGACGGGTGCTGACCTGACCCGAGTGCGGGCCGATCGCGGGCCGGACGGCCCGCATCCCCTCGGCTCCTCGGCGTCCCGGCGGACCAGCACGCCGCCACTCCTCTCACACGTTCCCCCGGTACCGCGGATTCACGGCGGGCCGTCTCCCCCCCCTAGCGCTGCCCTTCAACGAACGAAAAGGACACGTCATGCAGTGGTTCTACCTCGCGATCGCGGACATCTTCGAGATCGCCGTCGCGATCGCGGCAGGAAAGGCCGAAGGCTTCAAGAACCGTAAGTGGACCGCCGTGACCCTGATCACCGGCGCCCTCGGGACCTTCTTCCTCAGCAAGGCGCTCCTGACCTTCAACGTCGGTGTCGGCTACGCCATCTGGACCTCCGTCGCCGGTGTCGGCATCACCCTCCTCGGCGCGCTGCTCTTCGGCCAGCGCCTGAACTGGCGCAAGGCCGTCGGCATCGCCCTCGTCATCGCCGGCGTCGTCGGCCTCCAGCTCAGCGGTGCGGCCTGAGAATCCCGCTCCTCCCCGCCCCTTCCCCGCCCCACCCCCTCGAAAGGACCCGCACACCATGTCTGACACCGGCCGCACCTCAGCCAACTCCTGGATCATGCTCCTCCTCGCCGGCGGCTTCGAAATCGGCTACGCCCTCGCGGTCGGCGGAAGCCACGGCTTCACCCGCCTGACGTGGTCACTGGTCGCCGTCGTCTTCTTCCTCCTGACGCTCTGGGCACTGAGCGCCGCGCTGCGGACCATCGAGGTCAGCATCGGCTACGCCGTCTGGGCCGGAATCGGGGCCGTCGGTGCGGCGCTGCTCGGTCCCGTCGTCTTCGACGAGAGCCTGAACGCGGTCCAGGCCGGGTGGTTGGCCGTCATCATCGCCGGGGTGATCTGGCTCAAGCTCGCCGACCGGCCGGCCAAGACCCCGGAGGTCACGGCCGCCGCGCCGCGGGAGAACCAGACCGTGGACGCCTGACGGGGGCGTCTCCTTCCGGCGGGAAACCGCCGCCGCCACCTCCGTGAGGTGCGCCGCTCGGGCCGGTCCCGATCGGGTGATCGCGGAGCGGTCGCGGCAAGTGCGGCAGGGCCTCTTGGCGGCCCGGGTGGGTTCGAATCCCGCCCGGGAGACCAGGAGGCCCTGCCCGTTGTGGTGGGCCGCGGGGCGTGGGAAGGCCTCCCGGCTCCGGTCGGGCCCGGCCGCCCGGCCCGGTCGGCGGATGGGGACGGCGGGCCGGGCGAGGGGTCAGGCAGGAGTGGGCGGCCACGGGGCGTGGGCCGCGACGCGGGTGCGGAGGTCGCGCAGTGCGCGGGCGGAGGCGATGCCCACGGCGCCGGTGACCAGGCCGTCGCGGACGCAGGCGGCGGCGAAGCGGTGGTCCTCCAGGCTGCCGTCGACGAGGTCGAAGCGGTCGGCGTCGCCGGGGCGGCCGAAGGCCTGGACGCGCAGCCCGTACTGGTCGGTCCACAGGTACGGGACCGGCCGGTAGGCCTGTCGGGTGCCGTCCGGGCCGGCCAGCAGGTTCCGGGCGGCGTGCATGGCCTGTTCGGTGGCGTTGGTGCGCTGTTCGAGGCGGTGATGGCGGCCGGTGCGCGGGTCGGGCCAGGAGGCGACGTCGCCGGCCGCCCAGACGCCGGGGCCCGCCGCGCAGTGGGCGTCGCAGACCACGCCGTCGTCCAACGGGACGCCGCTGCCGGCCAGCCACTCGGTGGCGGGCTCGGACCCGACGGCCATCAGCACGGCGTCGGCCGCCAGTTCGGAGCCGTCGGTCAGCCGCACGCCGGCGGCCCGGCCGCGCCGTGCGAGCAGCGTCGCGGCCGTGCCTCGGTGGAGCCGCACCCCGTGTGCGCGGTGCAGGCCGGTCAGCAGCGCGGCCGTCTCGGCGCCCAGGACGGCGGCCAGCGGGGTGGCGGTGGAGGTCAGCCAGGCCACCTCGGCGCCCAGCCCGACGGCGGTGGCCGCCGCCTCGGCTCCGAGCAGCCCGCCGCCGACCACCAACAGCCGCGCGCCGGAGCGCAGTTCCTCGCGCAGGGCGAGGGCGTCGGCGAGGGTGCGCAGCACGTGCGCCCCGGGCAGCGGCGTCTCGGCGCCGGGAAGGCGGCGCGGGCGGACGCCGGTGGCCACGACGACGGCGTCGCAGTGCACCCGCCCGCCGTCGGAGAGTTCCACGGCCCGCTCCCGGCGGTCCAGGCGCTCGGCCCGGACCCCGAGGCGCAGGTCGAGCCGGAGCTCCGCCAGCGCCTCGGGGCCGCGCAGGGTCAGCCGGTCGGGCTGCCACTCGCCGCCGAGCAGGTGCTTGGACAGTGGCGGCCGGTCGTACGGCGGCTCCGGCTCGGCCCCGATCAGGGTGAGCCGGCCGTCGTAGCCGGAGCGGCGCAGCGCCTCGACGGCGTGCAGTCCGGCCGCTCCGGCACCGACCACGGCCACGGCCCGTGAAGCGGTCACGCCTGTTCCAGCAGGATCGCCGAGGCCGGGCAGACGGCGGCGGCGTCCCGGACGGCCTGGTGGAGTCCGGCGGGCGGTTCGGCGTCGAGGAGGACGACGACGCCGTCCTCCTCGCGCTGGTCGAAGACCTCGGGGGCGGCGAGCACGCAGTGGCCGGCGCCGCAGCACTTCTCCTGGTCGATCCGGACGAGCATGGTGGTCCCTTCGGGGTGGCCCTGATCGGTGTGAACTCCGGTGCGGGGCGTTGGGGTTGTTGGTGTCGGGCGGGGTGACGGGGTCGACGGGGTCAGGCGCGGAGGAGCGCGGTCACCAGGCGACCGGCAGCCCGTGGACGCCGTAGACGAGCATCTCGCCGCGGAAGCGGATCTCCTCGAACGGCACCGCCAGGCGCAGTCCGGGCAGCCGCCGCAGGACGGTGGCGACGGCGATCTGGAGCTCCAGCCGGGCGAGCGGCTGGCCCAGGCACTGGTGGGGGCCGAAGCCGAAGGCCAGGTGGCGGCGGGCGTCGCGGGTCAGGTCGAGCTCGTCGCCCTCCGGGAACTCCCGCTCGTCCCGGTTGGCGGTGTTGACCATGCAGATCACGCCCTCGCCCGCCCGGATCCGCGCGCCGGCCAGGTCGACGTCCTCGGCGGCGACCCGGGTCAGGCCGGAGTGGACGATGGTCAGGTAGCGCAGCAGCTCCTCGACCGCGCCGGGCACGGCTTCGGGGTGCTCGCGCAGGTGGGTGAGCTGGTCGGGGTTGCGCAGCAGGGCGAGGACGGAGAGCGCCGTCATGTTCGCCGTGGTCTCGTGCCCGGCCACCAGCAGCAGCCGCCCCATCCCGCCGATCTCCTCGGTGCTCAGCTCGCCGCGCTCCACCAGGCGGCTGAGGATGCCGTCGTCGGGCCGGGCGCGCTTGGACTCGGTGAGCCGGATGAGGTAGTCGACCAGCTCGTCCTGGGCGGCGGTGACCTCCTCGGGCGTGGAGGCCCGGCGCAGCAGGACGCGGCTGTGGCCCTGGAAGAACTCGTGGTCCTGGTAGGGGACGCCGAGCAGCAGGCAGATGACCAGGGACGGCAGCGGCAGGGCGAAGTCGTGGACGAGGTCGGCCTCGGAGCGTCCGTCGGTCATCCGGTCCAGCAGGTCGTCGGCGATCCGCTGGATCCGCGGGCGCAGCGCCTCGACCTTCTTGACCATGAATTCGCCGGTGAGCATCCGGCGGTAGTGGGAGTGCTCGGGTTCGTCCATCCGGACGATGGTGGGCCGACCGGCGTTCAGCTGGCGGGCGCCCGCGCTGACGAACGGGAAGCCGGGCCGGGTGGAGTCGGAGCTGAAGCGGGCGTCGGAGAGCACCGCCTTGATGTCCTCGTGGCGGGTGACCAGCCAGCTGGTGGAGCCGTCCCAGAGCGTGACGCGGCTGACGGGCTCCTCCTGCCGGGCCTGCTCGTAGGCGGTCGGCGGGGCGAACGGGCAGGTGTCGCGGGCGGCGGGGTGGGTGAAGCGCGGGGTCTTTTCGGCGGTGGCCATCGGTGAATCCCCTTCCGGGAGTTGGGCGGTCATATTTACGTGCCCAAAGCAACTAACTGACCGTCACGCTAACTCGCGGTCCGTGGTGACGGAAGGGCGTGCAAGGCGTCGGCCGAATCTGTCCGAAATCGGTTCGTGACTCCCCGTTGCTGTCGAGGCCGCCCCGGGTCGCTACAGTTCCCCCATGTCGGACGAAGAAGATGCCGAAGACGACCTCACCACCGCCTCCGCACCCGAGGACCTGGACGGACTGGAGGACGTCCTGACCACCCTGGCCTACCTGCTGACACGCTCACAGGAGCACGAGCGCCGGATGGCGACGGCCGGCCTCACGGCCGCCCGCTCGGACGTCTACCTGCTGCGCGCGCTCGTCAAGACCGAAGGCCCCAGCCGGGTGAGCGACCTCGCCGCCCGGCTGATGGTCAAGTCCTCCCACGTGACCCGGCAGATCGACCGCCTCCAGGGCCAGCGGCTGGTGGAACGCACCCAGGACACCCAGGACCGACGGGCCCGCCGGGTCGCGATCACGGCCGACGGACGGGACGTGCTCGACCGGCTGAAACAGGCCAATCTCGCCAGCCTGACCAGCGTGCTGGACGGCGTCCCCGAACCGGACGTCACCGCCACCGTCGGCGTGCTGCGCCACCTGATCGACCACTACGTGCACCGGGTGCGCACCGGGCTGTCCGAGGACGACCCGCTCCCGGCCCGGGCGGCCGGCGGCACCGGCTCCCCGGCGGCGGCCCCGCTCGGCACCGCGACGCACGAGGGCGGTTGAGCCCCGGGACCACCCGGGTACGTCCCCCGTCATGTCGGACGAGAAGAACCGCGCCGTGGCCGAGGCGATCCTCCCGCTGGTCGGTGGCGCCGCCAACATCCGCTCGGTCGCCCACTGCATGACCCGGCTGCGGCTGGGCCTCGC
>NZ_JBHUAF010000403.1:0-7740 GCF_042789895.1 Kitasatospora sp. NPDC056783 | reverse complement strand
GTACCCGGCCAGTCGGGGAAGCGGCGCCGGGGCGGCCCCGGTGGCGGGGACCGACGGCCACCGACGAGGACAGCGGCGGGCACCCGGCCGGGGACGACGACGCGCCGCCCGGTCCGGCCCGGGGCCGCTGCGCCGCACCGCCTTCGGCACGGCGGGGCTGCTCTGCGTGGTGCTCGGGACCTCGATCGCGCTGTCCGGCCGGGAGACCCCGGTGGTGCGGATCGAAGCCTCCGGGCACGGCACCGGCACGGACGCCCCGGCGACCACCCCGGGCACCCCGGCCACGACCGGCACAGCGCCCACCGCCCCGAAGCCGTACCCGCCCTCTCCGCCGACCCGCCTGCTGGTCCCCTCCGTCGGGGTGGACGCGCCGGTGACCGGCCTCGGGCTGAACCCCGACGGCACGGTCGAGGTGCCGCCGGCCGACCGCGGCCAGGACGTCGGCTGGTACCGCAACGGCCCCTCCCCCGGCGAGACCGGCCCCGCCGTGCTCATCGGGCACTACGACACCGTGCACGGCCCGGCGGTCTTCCGGCAGCTGCCGAAGCTACGGCCCGGCGAGCTGATCCGGATCCGGCGCGCGGACGGCGGCACCGTGGACTTCAAGGTCCGCACGCTGCTCCAGGCCGCCAAGGACCACTTCCCGACCGAGCAGGTCTACGGCGACACGCCCGCGCCCGCGCTGCGGCTGATCACCTGCGGCGGGCGGATCGGCACGGACGGGCACTGGACGGACAACATCATCGTGCTGGCGGACCTGGCCTGACGGCCGCCGGTGACCGGCACCGGCGACAGGGCGGGGACCGGCACCGGTTCCGCCGGTACCGGTGGCCGACGGAACCGCCGGCCACCGTCCGCGCGACCTAACCCCAGGGGAGCTGACGGGGAGCCCGACCCGAGGCATCGCCGCAGACCAGGAGGACGAGCACCGACCGTGGCAGCCGCACCAGCCCCCCGCCGACGGCCCGGCGCCGTCCCGATGACCGCCCTGGCCGCCCTGGCCGGCCTGGCCGTCCTCATCGCCCTCGCCACCCTCGCCTTCGGCCGGGCCGCCCCCGGAGGCCTGCTCGACCAGGGCCCGGCCGGGACCATCACCCCGCCGCTGGAGGCCCAGCCGCTCTGGCCGCAGCTGTCCGGCGCCCCCTCGCCGACGGCGACGGCGACGGCGACGGCGGCCGGTGCCGCCCAGGAGCCGCAGCCCGTACCGGACCTGACCGTCCCCGGGCACGACATCACCGCGGTCGACGTCCGCGCCGTCCTCGCCAGGGACCCGAAGGTGAGCCCGGAGGAGCGGCAGGCGCTCGGCTCCTGCGCCGGCTGCGAGGTCCGCGCCCCCGAGTTCCGCGACCTCACCGGGGACGGGCGGCCCGAACTGATCACCGTCGTCTCCGTCCCGGGACTGGTCGTGCTGCACGTCTACGCACTCGCCGAGGACCGCCTGCTGCCCGTCCTGCGGGTACCGGTCCAGCCGGCGTTCAGCGCCGAGACCATCGGTCCCGGCCTGTGGCTGTACGAGCCGATCAGCGCCCACCTCCAGGCCAGCAGCCACTACGAGTGGGACGGGACCAAACTCACCCTGGAGGAACGCCGGGACGTGGGCGTCGGCGTGCTCCCGCCCACCGGCCAGGAGCCCGGCCCGCCGGACCCCGCCGCGGCCGAGCCCGGCGCGGTACCGGCGCGGCCCACCGCGCTCCCGCCGAAGCAGTCGGTCCCCAGGCCCCCCGCCGCGTCCCCGCGCGCCCTCCGGCCCTCCTCCGAGCCCTCCGCCCCCGCCGTGATCCCGGAGCCGAAGCGATGAACCCCACCACCGTCCCCGCGACCGCCACCCCCGCGACCTTCACCCCCGCCGCCCAGCCGCGCATCCTCCTGGTCGAGGACGACGAGGTGATCCGCGAGGCCACCCGGATGGCCCTGGAACGCTACGGCTTCCCGGTCACCACGGCGGCCGACGGCCTGGAGGGGCTGGAGGCCTTCCACGCCGTCCGGCCGGACCTGCTCCTGCTGGACGTCATGCTGCCGCTGCTCGACGGGGTCGGGCTCTGCCGCCGGATCCGGGAGGAGAGCCAGCTGCCGATCCTGATGATGTCGGCCCGGACCGACCCGGTGGACGTGGTCTCCGGGCTGGAGGCCGGGGCGGACGACTACGTGGTCAAGCCCTTCGAGAGCGCCGTCCTGGTCGCCCGGATCCGTACGGTGCTGCGCCGCGTCCGCGTCGTCCCGGCGGCCGACGCCCCGCAGCCGCCGGAGGTGTCCCCCGCCGCTGCCGCCGGCCCCACGGCCCCCACCGCCCCCGCCCCCGCCCCCGCCCCCGCCCCCGTACGAAGCTTCGACGGCCTCCAGGTCGACACCGACAGCATGGAGGTCCGGGTGGACGACCGCCTCGTCCCGCTCACCCCCACCGAGCTGCGGCTGCTGCTGGAGTTCACCGCCGCGCCCGGCATCGTGCTGGAGCGCTCCACCCTGCTGGAACGCGTCTGGGACTACGAGTGGGGCGCCGACACCCGGGTCGTGGACGTCCACGTGCAACGGCTGCGCGCCAAGATCGGCTCCGGCCGGATCGAGACCGTCCGCGGGTTCGGCTACAAGCTGCGGCGCCCGGCATGACCCTGCGCCGCCAGATCGCCACCGCCGTCGCCGCCATCGCCGTCCTGGTCGCGGTGGCCGTCGGCCTGCTGGTCCACCAGGCGATGATCCGTCAGCACGTCGACCAGGCCCGGTCCGCCGCGCTCGCCGCCCTCGACTCCGGCCGGGCCGACTACCAACGCGCCGGCGGCAACGCGCTCGGCCGGGGCGCCGCCCTGAACGACCCGGCCCTGCCCGACCCGCTGCGCGCCCTCGTCGCCGACGGCCGGTACGGCTCGCTGCTCGCCGCCGACGGGACGGGCGAGTCGATGTGGGCGGCCCGCCCGGTGCGGGAGGGGGTGCTGTCCGCCCGGGTGGACTTCGCCCAGGACAGGCAGGCCATCGCCGACCTGGACCGGATCATCCTGCTCACCGTCGTCGCCGCGGTCTTCACCACCGTGCTGGCCGGCGTGCTGGTCGCCGACCGGATCAGCCGCCGGCTGCGCACCGCGGCCACCGCCGCCCGGGGCATCGCGGCCGGCGGGACGGACACCCGGATCGGCGAACTCGTCGACGGCAAGGACGAGGTGGCCGACCTCGCCGCCGCCGTCGACCTGATGTCCCGCACCCTGCACCGCCGGCTGGAGGACGAGCAGCGCTTCACCGCGGACGTCGCCCACGAACTGCGCACCCCGCTCACCGGCCTGGTCACCGCCGCCGAACTGCTGCCGCCCGGGCGGCCCACCCAGCTGGTGCGGAACCGGGTCCAGGCCCTGCGCGGCCTGGTCGAGGACCTGCTGGAGGTCTCCCGGCTGGACGCGGACGCCGAGTCCCCCGACCTCTCCGCCGTCCCGCTGGAACGCGCGGTGCGCCGCACCGTCGCCCTCACCGGACTGGACGTCACCGTCGGCATCGCCGCCGACCGCCAGGTCCGCACCGACCTGCGCCGGCTCGACCGCATCCTCGGCAACCTGATCCTCAACGCCCACCGCCACGGTGCCGGCCCGGTCCACCTGCACGTCGACGGCCTGCGGATCAGCGTCCGCGACCACGGCCCCGGCTATCCCGAGGACCTCCTGCGGCACGGCCCGCAGCGCTTCCGCACCGGCGCCCTCGAACGCGGCCACGGCCACGGCCTCGGCCTCACCATCGCCACCGGCCACGCCCGCGTCATCGGCGCCGCCCTGACCTTCGCCAACCACCCCGACGGCGGCGCCCTGGCCACCCTCACCCTGCCCCCGGACTGACCCCGGGCCGACCCCACCGACGCCGAAGGGCCGGCTCGACCACCGTCGAACCGGCCCTTCCCGCCACGGAGCCCCCTGTCGGGTTCGAACCGACGACCCCCGCTTTACAAGAGCGGCGTTCCGCTACCCTGCGTGACCTGCGACCCGGCCACCCTGCCGGCTCCCCTGTCCTTACCCCGCCGACACCCGCAACTGACCGCCACGTACCGCCCGTTCTGGCGCGCCTGTGGCACGCGACAGTTCAGTCGAGAAGGATTTCTTCGGGCCTGCGGTTGAACACTTCGAGCGAGCGACTGCGCAACAGAGCATCAACGCATGCCATGAGGTCGCCACCGTGATCCTTGCCCGCTATTTCGTACAGCTCCTTGATCAGATCCTGCCCGTTGATCAGCACCACTGGGTACTGGTCTTCGACCATCTCCAACTGCGCCGGTTCCGAGTAGGAACCGGTGGTGACGTACACGCCGATCCACCCACGCCTGAGCCTGGCCACAACTCGGGCAATCTGCTCGGCTGACACCAGGCTGTCCGGCTTGATGCACTTCGCCTGCCCCAGAACGACCAGCTTGGTACCAGCCAGACCACTGCCGAGATCCAACCGACCAACGAAGTCCGCTCCGCCGTCCCCCGACCGGCGGGTCAGCCATCCCTCGTTGTATTTGTGACCGGACGCCCGCATCACCTTCGCAGCGACAACTGCGGCCAACACCTCGAACGCATGTTTGTCGTTGTCGAACCGCTTGTAAACCGCTTGGAGGTCCGCTTCGAGAGAGCTGCCCGGAGTCGGCTTCTGGTCGCGAACCTTGACGACCTGCGAGCGCGCCACTCGCCGACGCACCTTCGGCAGCACCGAATGACCGTGCTTCACCCACTCCTGCCATGCTGTGGGCGCCAGTTTCAGGACTTCGGCATCGGTCCGATCGGGGTCACGCCGTGCGGTGATCCACTCCCAGTCCAGTTTGTCGTCCTCCGCGGTGAGGTCGATCACCACAAGATCGAAGACGTAGTTGGTGAACGTCGACTGCGTCTGCCCACCCCACTGCACCACGCGCTCCGCCCGCTCGATCAGAGCAACGCCGCAGAACTGGACATGCCCCTTGACCTTGCCGTTCTTCGACACCGATCGGAACAACAGAAGCGGCGCTGCAGCAGCCCGCCCCTCGGCTGTGGGCGCCTGATGACTACCGAACGCCTCCAGCAACGCCGCGTTGCCCGTGGTGGTACCGACCGGCTTCGCCATCTCCGGCTTGTGGTCACCGAAGTAGCGGACGTGCCCGTTGTCGATGTCGAACACGTCGTGCCACGGTGTCTGCTCCGTTCCTGCCTTCCACGGACTCGACCGGATCATCACCGCTGGTCGCCGCATCCCGTCGCTTGCTTTGACCTTGGCCATCGCGTTGATCCCCGCTTCGAGCTGGGCCCGCTTCTGACCGGGGCTACCCGTGACGAAGAAGAAGTTGTCGAACCCATCGACTGTCGCCGGCGCCGTGTCCTTCGAAGCCGTGTACCGAAGCACGTCACTCACCCGCAACGAACGCCCCACAGCGCCCCCCTCAACGAACAGAACGGTCTGCCCGCGATCTTGGCACGCTAATACGACAGTAGGCCTGCTGATGGGTGAGGCCGCCCGCAAGGCGCTCGGCGATGACGACGATCCGCCGGACGCTTCTGGCACGCCCGTGGCACAGCCCGAGTAGCAACGCAGCAACGACGAAGGGCCAGCCCACCCGGATCACCCCGGTGAGCTGGCCCTTCCGGCGTCTCCGCCCTGGAGCCCCCTGTCGGGTTCGAACCGACGACCCCCGCTTTACAAGAGCGGTGCTCTGGCCAGCTGAGCTAAGGAGGCACGGTGACCGTCCGCGACGGATCACGGCGGCACCGGAGGGCAGTCTACCGGGCCCGGGTGACGGGATGGGGGGATATCCAGGGGTTGGTGGGATGGGTGGGCGTGATGGAACCGATGCCGAAATCGGGGCGGGCGGGGGCTGACAAGCGGCGGACGCGCAGGTAGCGTCGCCGGGAGTCGGTTCGCCCAGTGGTTCAGACCACTGCTCGGGCCGGCGGAGCACCGACAACCCCCTTTACTCGGATCGTCCGGCACGTTCCTGCCGGTGAAGGAGAGCAACGACCATGGCTTCTGTCACGTACGACAAGGCGACCCGCGTCTACCCTGGAGCGACCAAGCCCTCGGTGGACGCGCTGGACCTGGACATCGCGGACGGCGAGTTCCTCGTGCTGGTCGGCCCCTCGGGCTGCGGCAAGTCGACCAGCCTGCGCATGCTGGCCGGCCTCGAGGACGTCAACACCGGTGCGATCCGGATCGGCGACCGCGACGTCACCCACCTGCCGCCGAAGGACCGGGACATCGCCATGGTGTTCCAGAACTACGCGCTGTACCCGCACATGTCCGTCGCGGACAACATGGGCTTCGCGCTCAAGATCGCCGGCGTGAACAAGACGGACATCCGCAAGAAGGTCGAGGAGGCCGCGAAGATCCTCGACCTCACCGACTTCCTGGACCGCAAGCCGAAGGCGCTCTCCGGCGGTCAGCGCCAGCGTGTCGCGATGGGCCGCGCGATCGTCCGCGAGCCGCAGGTCTTCCTGATGGACGAGCCGCTGTCGAACCTGGACGCCAAGCTCCGCGTCTCGACCCGTACCCAGATCGCCGGCCTCCAGCGCCGCCTGGGCATCACCACGGTCTACGTCACCCACGACCAGACCGAGGCGCTCACCATGGGCGACCGGGTCGCGGTGCTCAAGGACGGTCTGCTCCAGCAGGTCGACACCCCGCGCAACATGTACGACAAGCCCGCCAACGTCTTCGTGGCCGGCTTCATCGGCTCGCCCGCCATGAACCTGCTCGAGGTGCCGCTGGTGGACGGCGGTGTGAAGTTCGGCGGCTCGGTCGTGCGCATCTCCCGCGAGGACCTGTCCGGCGCCGGTTCGGACAAGACGGTGACCGTCGGCGTCCGCCCCGAGCACTTCCAGGTCGTCCCGGCGGGCGGCATCGAGGGCGTCGCGGTGACCGTCAACGTGGTCGAGGAGCTCGGCTCGGACGGCTTCGTCTACGGCACCACCCAGATCGCCGGCCAGGACCACGAGCTGGTCGTCCGGGTGCCCGGCCGCGAGATCCCGGCCCGTGGCGAGACCATCCACGTCGTGCCGACCGCCACCGAGACCCACGTGTTCTCCACCAGCACCGGCCTGCGCCTGAGCAACTGACGCGGCACCGGCGAAACGCCACCGAGCCCGTCGGACCTCGCGGTCCGGCGGGCTCCGCCGTCCCCCGTGTCAACACGGCGCGGGGACAAACCCGGACACCGCGTCACTCGATGGGGTAACGGAGGGCGATCCGGCCCGCACTCACCGCTACTCTCCTGAGGGTGAAGCAGCTAGTGCGCCGTATCGGCCAGACCGTCGCCCTGACCCTGCCGGTCGTCCTGGTGACCACCGGCACCCTCGCCGTGACCCGGGTCCCCTGGGCCCCGCCGACCGGGCTCGACCAGCAGGTCGTGGCGGCGTCCAGCGGCGACGGCGCCGGGATCGGGCGCTCCAACAACGCGGCCGGCGCCGCGGCCAAGTCCCCGGACGGGCTCGCCCCGCAGGAGTCGCTGCGGGTGGTGCTGCTGGACGAGCTGCGGGCGAAGAACCCCTCCGCGGCGCTGGACCTGCTGGAGCGCTCGATGCGCGAGCAGCCCTCGCTGACGCCGTACTGCAGCTCGCTGGCCACCGAACTGGGCAAGGCGGCGGTGCGCAAGTACCAGGGCGACGTCCAGCGGGCCCGCTCCTTCGCCCGCCCGGTCTGCGACGGGGCGTTCGCGGCCGGCGTCGTCGGCTGACGGAGGCCGCGGCACCGGGGCCGCCGGGACGAACGAGGCCGTCAAGGCCGTCAAGGCCCGGGACGGAACGGTGGGGTGGCGGACGACTCCCG
>NZ_JBHUAF010000402.1:0-7745 GCF_042789895.1 Kitasatospora sp. NPDC056783 | reverse complement strand
GTGCTACTCGGGGAAACCCGGGATCACGCCTTCGCCGTCGGCCATCAGCAGCTCGCGGACCTCGTCGATCGTCGCCTCGGCACTCGGCAGGATCAGCTCGGACGGCTCCAGCGAATCCAGCGGCACCGGGGTGCCGTACTGCTTCACCGCCTCGATGAGCTTGCCGTAGGCCTGACGGAAGAGCGTCTCGTCGCCCGACTCCACTGCGGTGACGAGCTCGGCGTCGAGCTCGTTGAGCAGGTTCAGGTGGTCCTCGCCCACCTCGTACTGCCCCTCACCCATGACCCTCATGATCATGCCGTGCGTCTCCCTGGTTTCGTGGGGTCGAACTCAGATCACTTGTTGTAGTTGATGCGCGGGGTGTCCTGCGGCTGCTGCTGGGGCTGCTGCTGCGGCCGGCCCTGCTCGATCGCGGCGGGGCCGGACGAGGACGGACCGGACAGCTCGGCCTTCATCCGGGCCAGCTCCAGCTCGACGTCGGACCCGCCGGCGACGCGCTCCAGCTCGGCCTCGATGTCGTCCTTGCGGCCGAGACCGCTCGCGTCGTCGAGCGCGCCGGAGGCGAGCAGCTCGTCGATGGCACCGGCCCGGGCCTGCATCTGGGCGGTCTTGTCCTCGGCGCGCTGGATCGCCAGGCCGACGTCACCCATCTCCTCCGAGATCCCGGAGAAGGATTCGGCGATGCGGGTCTGGGCCTGGGCGGCCGTGTACGTCGCCTTGATGGTCTCCTTCTTGGTGCGGAAGGCGTCCACCTTGGCCTGGAGCCGCTGGGAGGCGAGCGTGAGCTTCTCCTCCTCGGCCTGGAGCTGCTGGTACTGCGTCTCCAGGTCGGTGATCTGCGACTGCATGTTGGCCTTGCGGGTCAGCGCCTCGCGGGCCAGGTCCTCGCGCCCGAGCGACAGCGCCTTGCGGCCCTGGTCCTCGTACTTGGCCGACTGCTGCTGGAGCTGGGTCAGCTGGAGTTCGAGCCGCTTGCGCGAGGTCGCGACGTCCGCGACACCACGCCGTACCTTCTGCAGCAGTTCGAGCTGCTTCTGGTAGGAGTAGTCAAGCGTCTCACGCGGATCCTCCGCCCGGTCCAAGGCCTTGTTCGCCTTGGAGCGGAAGATCAGCCCCATACGCTTCATGATTCCGTCGCTCATGGGCCTCGGGTGCCCCCTTCTCCGGCCTGCGGTCTCTATCTCGTTACCAGACACGACGAGTGTATGTGCAGCGAGCCCGTCGCCGCAGTGCACCTGCCTGCAACAAGACTGCTACAGCGACCGGGGGCGTTTCCTCCTCCCCCGGGTGGATCCGCCCCTCATACCCCCCATCGTCCATCCGACTGATCCCCTACGGGAAGGCCCCGGGGAACCCGTTTCGGACGGCGACCACACGGTACCGATATGTGTTCGGGTCCGAGGGCACCCTCGGAAGCCGCGCCGCACCCCGTAGGCTGGTGGTGTGTTCCGACGCCGTTCAGATGATGCCGCCGCCTCCGCCACCGTGCTGGAGAAGCAGGACGAGACGCCCCAGGCCCGCGACCCGCAGGCCAAGAAGGGCCGCCCCACCCCCAAGCGCAACGAGGCCGAGGCCAACCGGCGCACCAGGGTGACGGTCCCCAAGGACCGCAAGGAGGCCGCCCGCCAGGGGCGCGAGCGGATGCGCTCCGAGCGCGAGAAGCAGCGCCAGGCGCTGATGAACGGCGACGAGCGCCACCTGCCCGCCCGTGACAAGGGCCCGGTGCGCAAGTTCGCCCGCGACTACGTGGACGCCCGCTGGTCGCTCGCCGAGTTCTTCCTCCCAGCCGCCGTGGTCATCCTGGTGCTGAGCATCGTCAAGGTGCAGGCCATCCAGCTGCTCTCCACGCTGCTGTTCCTGCTGTTCTTCGTGTTCGTGGTCCTCGACTTCGTCCGCCTCGGCCTCGGCCTGCGCAAGCAGCTGGCCGAGCGCTTCGCCGGGGAGAACACCCGCGGCGCCGTCGCCTACGGCATCATGCGCACCCTGCAGATGCGCCGCCTGCGACTGCCCAAGCCGCAGGTGCGGCGCGGGGAGAAGCCCTGACCGCCGAACCGGTCGACTCCGGCTGGGCCCCACCCTCCTGGGAGGGGCCCGGCCTCTACGCACTTCCCGGGCAGGGCGGCTCGTTCCCCGGGCAGGGGGCCGGCGGCCACGACCGGTCGGCCCAGGAGCGCCGGCTGCCCTCGCGCAGCGGTTCCTACGCGGGCGGCACCGCCGCCTGGCTGGACCGGTTCGGCGGACTGCGGGACTTCGTCCGCCAGGAGCTCGTCGCCCGCCAGCTCGCCGAGCAGCTGGCCGGCCGCAGCGCGCAGCGCGTCCTCGACATCGGCTGCGGCCAGGGCACCCAGGCACTGCGGCTGGCCCGGGCCGGCCACTACGTCACCGGGCTCGATTCGGACCCGGCCGCGCTCGGCGCCGCCCAGGGGGCGCTCGCCGAGGAGCCGCCGGAGGTCCGCGACCGGATGCAGCTGCTCAGCGGCGACGGCCACCAGTGCGGGCGCTGGTTCGGCCCGCGCAGCTTCGACGTGGTGCTCTGCCACGGCGTGCTGATGTACCTGCCCGACCCCGATCCGATGATCGCCTCGCTGGCCCGGCTGCTGGCGCCCGGCGGGCTGCTCTCGCTGCTGGTCCGCAACCGCGACGCGCTCGCCCTGCGGCCCGCGGCCGCCGGGGACTGGCGGGCCGCCCTGCACGCCTTCGAGACCGACCGGTACTACAACCGGCTCGGACTGGCCGCACGGGCCGACCGGCTCGCCGACCTCACCGTCACCCTCTCCGAGGTGTCGGTGCCGCTGCGCCACTGGTACGGCGTGCGGGTCTTCACCGACAACGCCCCGGCCGACGCGGCCCCGCCGGTGGACGGGCGCCAGCTGGCCCAGCTCCTGGAGGCCGAGGACCGGGCCGGCCGCACCGACCCGTACCGGCAGGTCGCCGCGCTGCTGCACGTGATCGGGGTCAAGTAGCCCGGGCCCGTACCGGGGGAAGGACCGGGGCGGAACGGCCTCACCGGCCGCTCCACCCCGTCGGGACTACGCCTCGCTCAGGCTCATCGCGTAGACGACCCGCTCGTCCTCCAGCAGCACCGCGGTCTCCACACCGCCCTCCGCGAGCTGCTTCCAGGTCTCCCCGATCCAGGTCTCGGCGTCCCCCTGGCCGGCGAACTCCTCCTGGCCGCCGTCGGGCGTCACCGCGCTGCCGTCCGCCTTCTCGTACCGCCACGTCCAGACCATGCCGGCTCCTCCCACTGACCACGCTGCCTGTGTTGCTGCGCACCATAGCCTGCCCGGCCGGATCTTCCGTATGCCTGGTCCGGCAGGATGGGTGGCATGGCGACCCCACCCCCGCTCCCCCGCACGCTGCTGCTCGGCGGCGCCCGCTCCGGCAAGTCCACCCGCGCCGAACAGCTGCTGGCCGACCGCCCGGACGTCCTGTACGTGGCCACCGGCGGCACCCGGGACGGCGACGCCGAGTGGGCGCAGCGGGTCGCGCTGCACCGGGAGCGCCGGCCGGCGAGCTGGCGCACCGCCGAGACCTGTGACCTGGAGGCGGTGCTGGCCGACCCGGCCGATCCGGCGCCGGTGCTGGTCGACTGCCTCGCCCTCTGGCTGACCGCCGTGATGGACGAGTGCGGCGCCTGGGACGACGAGGTCTGGGCGAACGGCGGCGAGGCCGCGGTGGGCCGCCGCTGCGAGGCCCTGGCTCGGGCCTGGGCCGTCACCGGACGGACCGCCGTCGCGGTGAGCAACGAGGTCGGCATGGGCGTCGTGCCGGCCACCGCCGCCGGCCGCCGCTTCCGCGACACCCTGGGCCGGCTCAACATGGCCGTCGCGGACGCCTCGGAGCGGGTCCTGCTGGTGGTGGCGGGCCAGGTGCTGACCGTCAAGCCAGCCGTTTGACGAACACGTTCGGCGTGTAGCCTTCCGGACGATGGACACGACCGTGGATCTCGATACGTTCTCCTCGCTCGTCGAGCGCCCCGACGAGAGCGCCCGGCGGGCCGCCGAGGAACGCTGGCAGGCGGCCGACCGGCCGCGCGGCGGACTCGGCAAGCTGGAGGAGCTGGGCAGCTGGCTCGCCTCGGTGCAGGGGCGCTCCCCGGTGCTGCCGATCTCCGCCCCCAAGGTGCTGCTGTTCGCCGCCGACCACGGCGTGGCGGCGCTCGGGGTCTCCCGGATGCCCGCCAAGGGCGGCACCGCGGACCGGGTGCGGGCCGTGCTCGACGGCAGCGCCCCGGTGTCCCGGCTGGCCGCGCGCTACGGCGCCCGGGTCCGGGTCGTCGACGTCGCGGTGGACGCCGACCCGCTCGACTTCCCGGACGAGGTGGTCGCCCACCGGATCCGGCGCGGTTCCGGGCGGATCGACGTCGAGGACGCGCTCACCCCGCAGGAGACCGTCCGGGCGTTCCGGGCCGGCATGGCCGTCGCCGACGAGGAGGCCGACGCCGGCACCGACCTGGTGCTGCTCGGCGACCTCGGGGTCGGTGCCACCACGGTGGCCGGCGTCCTGGTCGGCGCACTGTGCGGGACGGACGCGGCGGCGGTGACCGGGCGCGGCTCCGGGATCGACGACCGGGTGTGGATGGTCAAGTGCGCCACCATCCGGGACTCGCTGCGGCGGGCCCGGCCGGTGCTCGGCGACCAGCTGGCGCTGCTCGGCGCCACCGGCGGGGCCGACTTCGCGGCGATCACCGGCTTCCTGCTCCAGGCGGCCGTCCGACGGCTGCCGGTGGTGCTGGACGGCGTGGTCTCGGCTGCCTGCGCGCTGGTCGCGCAGCGGATCGCCTTCCGCGCCCCGGAGTGGTGGCGCGCCGGGCAGTCCAGCGGCGAGCCCGCCCAGGCGAAGGCGTACGACCGGCTGACCCTGACGCCGTTGCAGGAGCAGGGCATCACCATGGGCGAGGGCGTCGGCGCGCTGCTGGCGCTGCCGCTGCTCCAGGCCGCGGGGGACGTGCTCGCGGACGAGGCGCCGAAGCCGTTCGTGCCGGCGGCGCCCGGGGTGCCCCGGGAGCAGCCGCGGCTGCCGTCGGCGGCGGACCTGCTGCGGAAGCTGTAGGACCGGGCGGCCTCCGCCGAACCCGGTTCCGCCGCACCATGGCGAAGACCTGACTGTCCGACCGTCCGAAGAACGCCCCTTCGCAGGGGCGTTCTTGCTTTGAGAGGAACACACCCATGACGGACCCCGACGACCGGGCCGGCTGGGCCGACGGCCTGCGGTTCGGGTTCGGGACGCTGTCCGTCCTGCGGGTCCGGGTGGAGCGGTGGGACCGGGCCGCGGCCGCCCGGGCGATGACGGCGGCTCCGCTGGTCGGCCTGGCGTTGGGGGCGATGGCGGCCGCGGCCGGGGCGCTGGTGGCCTGGCGGGCGGGCGGACCGCTCGGCGCGGTCACCGCGGTGGCGGTGCTCGCCGGACTGACCCGCGGGCTGCACCTGGACGGGCTGGCGGACGTCGCCGACGGGCTCGGCAGCGGGAAGCCGGCCGAGGACGCGCTGCGCATCATGAAGCAGTCCGACATCGGTCCGTTCGGCGTACTGACCCTGGTCCTCGTCCTGCTCGCCCAGATCGCCGCACTGGCCGGGCAGTTCGGTCACTCTCCGCTACGCGGCGCGCTCGCGGTGCTCGCCTCGGCGACGGCCGCCCGGTGCGCGCTCGCCTGGGGCTGTCTGCGGTCGGTGCCGGCCGCCCGGCCGGGCGGGCTCGGAGCGATGGTGGCGAGCACCGTCGCGCCCGCCGCCGCTGCCGCCGGAACGGCCGCCGCGGCGCTCGTCCTGGCCGCGTGCGGCCTCTTCGACGGATGGTCAGCCCTCCGCCTCCCGCTGGCCGTTGTGCTCGGCGTGGGCTGTTCCCGGCTGCTGCTCGGACGGTGCGTGCGCAGGTTCGGCGGGATCACCGGGGACGTGCTCGGCGCGATGGCCGAGACCGCCGCGACCGCCTCGCTGTTCGCCCTGGCTTTGCTCGGCTGACACCGGGCGGAGCGTGATCCCAGCATGCGGACTACCATGCGTGAAGCACCGCAGCCCTGCACCGTCGCAGGTCCTGCCCGCCCGGCGCGCACCGAGGAGCCGGGGCCTCTGGTGTGCGCGGCCGCTCCGGCGGACGCGCGCGCCAGGGGCCCCGGACCCCGGACGCCCGCCGACGGACGGCCCGTGACGGGAGGCTGCGCCGGTGCGGCAGCCTCGCCGTGGCCGGCCGTGGACCGCGAAAGAACAGGACGCATTACGTGACTGCATTGTCTGTGAGCACCTCCTCCGCCGCCTCGCTGCGTGCGGACGCCCTGGTGGTCGGTGTCGCGAAGGGGCCGAAGGGCATCGTGCTGGCCCCCGGCGCCGAGGCCGTGAACGAGGCGTTCGAGGGCAAGCTGACCGAGGTCCTCAGCACCCTGGGCGCGACCGGCGCCGAGGGCGAGGCCGTCAAGGTCCCCTCCACCGCCGGCCTGAAGGCCGCGCTCGTGCTCGCGGTCGGCCTGGGCGAGGCCGCCGAGGACGGTTACGAGCCGGAGGCGCTGCGCCGCGCCGCCGGTGTCGCCGCCCGCACCCTGGCCGGCACCAAGAAGGCCGCGCTGGCCCTGCCGGCCGAGTCCGCGGAGGCCGTCGAGGCGGTCGCGCTGGGCGGCCTGCTCGGCTCGTACTCCTTCGGCACCTACAAGGCCGACGGCAGCGGCAAGGAGCCGGTCGGCGAGCTGGTCGTGCTGACCGTCCGCAAGGGCAACAAGGACGCCAAGGCCGCCGTGGAGCGCGCCACCGCGATCGGCGAGGAGATGAACCGGGCCCGCGACCTGGTCAACACCGCTCCGAACGACCTGAACCCGAAGAGCTTCGCCGCGATCGCCCAGGCGGCCGGCAAGGAGCACGGCCTCAAGGTCGAGGTGCTGGACGAGAAGGCGCTGGCCAAGGGCGGCTTCGGCGGCCTGCTGGGCGTCGGCGGCGGCTCGGCCAACCCGCCGCGCCTGGTCAAGGTGGCCTACACCCACCCGAAGGCCAAGGCCACCCTGGCGTTCATCGGCAAGGGCATCACCTACGACTCGGGCGGCATCTCGCTGAAGCCGGCCGGCCACAACGAGACCATGAAGTGCGACATGGCCGGCGCCGCCGCCGTGTTCGCCGCCGTGGTGGCCGCCAAGCGCCTGGGCCTGGTCGTCAACGTGACCGCGTGGCTGGCGCTGGCCGAGAACATGCCGTCCGGCTCCGCCACCCGTCCGGGCGACGTGCTGAAGATGTACGGCGGCAAGACCGTCGAGGTCCTGAACACGGACGCCGAGGGCCGCCTGGTGCTGGCCGACGCGCTCGTGCGGGCCGGCGAGGAGAACCCGGACGTCATCATCGACGTGGCGACCCTGACCGGCGCCATGGTGCTGGCCCTGGGCAACCGCACCTTCGGCGTGATGGCCAACGACGACGAGCTGCGCGAGGAGCTGCACGTGCTGGCCGGCGAGGCGGGCGAGCAGTCCTGGCCGATGCCGCTGCCGGCCGACCTGCGCAAGGGCTTCACCGAGTCGACCATCGCCGACCTGGCCAACATGGGCGAGCGGATGGGCGGCGGCCTGGTGGCCGGCCTGTTCCTGAAGGAGTTCGTGGCCGAGGGCACCGACTGGGCGCACCTGGACATCGCCGGTCCGGCGTTCCACGAGGGCGCGCCGTACGGCTACACCCCGAAGGGCGGCACCGCGAGCGCGGTGCGCACCCTGGTCCGCTTCGCCGAGCAGAAGGCGAACGGCAAGGCCTGATCCCCCGGGCCCTCGGTCGAGGGCC
>NZ_JBHUAF010000401.1:0-7774 GCF_042789895.1 Kitasatospora sp. NPDC056783 | reverse complement strand
GGACCACGCGGATCGCGCGGGTCCGGGCCCTCTCGGGCACCCCGGTGGTCCCTGTCCGGCCCCCGGGGTGAGGGGGAGTGGTCAGGGGACGGTCGGAGGCAGGTGGGCCGATGGGGTCGGCTTAGTACCAGTGGTGGGTCTGCCAGAAGGCCCAGGCGCCGTTCGGGCTGCCGTAGCGGCCGTTCATGTAGTCCAGCGCCCACTTGATCTGGGTGCTCGGGTTGGTCTTCCAGTCGGAGCCGTGCGAGGCCATCTTGGAGCCCGGCAGCGCCTGGGCCAGGCCGTACGCGCCCGAGCTCGGGTTGGTCGCGCTGACGTTCCAGCCGGACTCGTGGGAGATGATCTGGTTGAAGGAGGCCAGCTGGTTCGCCGGGACGATCTGGGCGGCGATGGCCTGCGGGGAGGCGGCGTTCGCGGTGGCGGGCAGGACGCCCGCGCCCAGGGCGGTCAGACCGGCGGCGCCGGCGAGAACGGCGGCGGAAGTGCGCATGCGGAGCTTGAAAGCGGGCATGTGGAACGGGACCTCAATCGGGTTGGGCCGGTCGCTCCCCGCCCAGGACCACGGCCGGGACAGGGGCCGGACGGTCGCGGGGGTGACACGGCGGTTAGCCACTCACCGGCGGGACAGGTGCCGGTGCGGCTGACGACTGAGCCATTGTTGGCAGACGGGATCGGCTGTCGCCAAGCCCCTCTGGTTACGACGCCCGGTCGTACGGACGGCGTGGCCGTGGATTCGAAGGACAGGCCGGGGCGGGCGCTCGGGAGGGCGCTGAGCTGCGCGGACTCCGGGGGGACCGGGGTGGCGCGGGGGCCTCGACGGTGTCTACTACCCTCCGTCGTTCGTGTTGATCGCGTGTGAGCGCACTCACCGTTCGGGGGGTCGTGGGCGTCACGCGCAGGCCCGGCCGCGGCACGGTGGGTGCAGACGATCAACCCCGTGGCTGAGACCGGCGCCACACCGTCGCGGCGGCCGGCCGGAGACCGGAGGAGAGTGCCTACCGCAGGTCGCCCAGCCGTCGGTGCCGCAGGGCCCGGGCTGCCAGCCGGTCCGCCTCGGTGGCCCCCGTCAGGGTGGCGAGCGCCGCGCCGACCGCCTGCCCGAGCCGCGCGCAGAAGGCCCCGGGCTCCTCGGCGGCGTCCGGCAGCTCGGGGACGACCTCGTCGACCAGCCCGACCTCGGCCAGGTGTCGCGCCCCGATCCCCTGGCTGCGGGCCAGCTCGGCCGCGTGCGCGCCGTCCCGGTGGACGATCGCCGAAGCGCCCTCCGGCGGCAGCGGCGCCAGCCAGGCGTGCTCGGCGGCGATCACCCGGTCCGCCGGGAGCAGGGCCAGCGCCCCGCCGCCCGAGCCCTGGCCGAGCAACACGGCCAGCACGGGGGTGCGCAGCGCGAGCAGGGTGGTCAGGCAGTACGCGATCTCCACCGCGATGCCCTCCAGCTCGGCCTCGGCGGACAGTTCCGCGCCGGCCGTGTCCACCACGGTGACCAGCGGCAGCCCGAGCTGTTCGGCCAGGCGCGCGGTGCGCCGTACGGCCCGCAGGTCGGCGGCGGTGAAGGGGCGCTCGTGCCCGGGGGTCTGCCGCTGCTGGCCGACGACCAGGACGGGGCGCCCGCCGAGCACGGCCAGCGCCCGGACCAGCGCGCCGCCGCGTCCGCCGGGGGAGTCCAGCAGCACCAGTTCCCCGGCGGTGTGCCGCAGCAGCTCGCGGGCGCCCGGACGGTCCGGGCGGCGGGTGCGGCGGACGGAGTCCCAGGCGTCGGGGTGCTCGGCGCCGGGGGCTGGGGCGGTCTCGGGCGCGGGGGTTGTGAAAGTGGAAGTGAAAGGAGAGGGGGAGTGGGAGTGGGAGGGCGGGACGGTGGCGAGCACGGCGAGGGCGCGGCGGAGCAGCTCGCGCAGTTCCTGCGGCGGGACGACGGCGTCCACCAGGCCCCGCCCGGCGAGCGTCTCGGCCAGCTGGACGTCCGCCGGCAGCTCCACCCCGCGCAGTTCCTCGTACACGCGGGGGCCGAGGAAGCCGAGCCGGGCGCCCGGCTCGGCGAGGACCAGCTGGCCGAGCGTGCCCCAGGACGCGAAGACCCCTCCCATGGTGGGGTTGCGCAGATAGGTGAGGTAGGGGAGGCCGGCCGCGCGGTGCGCCTGGACGGCGGCGGTGATCCGCAGCATGCAGAGGAAGGCCGCCGAGCCCTCCTGCATCCGGGTCCCGCCGGAGACCGGCAGGGCGAGCAGCGGCAGCCGCTCGGCGGTGGCCCGTTCCACGGCGCGGGTGATCCGCTCGGCGGTGGCGACGCCGATCGAGCCGCCGAGGAAGCCGAACTCGGAGGCGACCAGGGCGACCGGTCGGCCGTCGACCAGTCCGACGCCGGTGAGGACGGCCTCGTCCAGGCCGGTGCGCTCGCGGGCCCGGTCGAGCGAGGCGCGGTAACCGGGGTCGGCGGGCGGGCCGGGCGGTGGCTCGTCCCAGCTCCGGAAGCCGTCCGGGTCGACCAGCAGCCCGATCAGCTGGTGCGCCGTCAGCGATGTGCCCGAGACCGTACCCATGCCCCACCCCGTCAGAGATCGTTACGGCCCGTCATGATCCGCCGTTCCGTACGGCACTCTATGCGGCCCGGTTCGGGCGCCGCGAGCGCCCGCGCGGGCGGGTGGGGCGGCCGTGGCACTTGTTCGACGGCGGTCGGCCATTGCGCCGGGCGGGCGGTTCGTGGGCGTTTCGCGGACGGCTGGGGCGGCGGCCGGGAGAGGTCGGCGTATAGCTCAAGTCGCCTTTGGTAAAGGGAAGTCACTCACTGGCTAATAGTTTTCCAGAGGGCTTCCGGAGTTGACGGTGTCTCGCCACACTGGGGGACATGACCCGCACTCTACGCGCGTGGAAGTCCCGCGCCGCCGCCGTCACCGCCGTCGCCCTGATGACCCTCGCCCCGGTCGCCGTCGCCACCGACGCGCACGCCACCGTGAGCGGAACGGTCTGCCTCTCCGCCCTCCCGTCGCAGGCCGCCGACACCCTCGGCCTCATCGCCTCCGACGGGCCCTTCCCGTACTCCCAGGACGGCGTGGTCTTCCAGAACCGGGAGGGAGTCCTGCCCGGCGAGTCCTACGGCTACTACCACGAGTACACCGTCATCACCCCGGGCTCCCCGACCCGTGGCGCCCGCCGGATCGTGACCGGCCAGGCCTACCAGGAGGACTACTACACCGGCGACCACTACGCGACGTTCTCCCTGATCGACCAGACCTGCTGAGCGGGAACGCCTCCGGAACACCCCGGAACACTCCTGACGCGACGGTGGCCCCGGCGGACTTCCCCCGCCGGGGCCACTACCTCTCTCTGTCCGATGCGTCAAGCAACTCGCCTACCAGGAGCGTAAGTTGAGCGTCGGACTCCCCGTGTCGGGTGCGGCCGGCCGGCACTTGCTAGGGTCGGGGCATGGCACCACCGAGCAGCGCGAACCCCCCGGGGCGGCTCCGGCGGGACGCGCAGCGCAACCGCGACCTGCTGCTCGCCGCCGCCCGCGACATGTTCTCCAGGCACGGCCTGGACGTACCGCTGGACCAGATCGCCAAGGAAGCGGGTGTCGGCAACGCCACCCTCTACCGGCACTTCCCGACCCGCGAGGCGCTGATGGGCGAGGTGTTCGCGGACGCCGGGGCCGGCCTGGCCGACGCCGGCCAGGAGGCGCTCGCCGCCGAGGACGCCTGGAGCGGCCTCGAACGGTACTTCGGGCGGATCTTCGAGCTGGTCGCCGCCGACCGGGGCATCAACGACCTGGTCACCCAGGCCATCCCGACCATCCCCGGCATGATCGAGATCAGCCGGCAGCACGCCACCACCGTCGGAGCCCTGATCGCCCGCGCCCAGGAGCAGGGCACCATGCGCCGCGACGTGGTCACCATGGACCTGCTCTTCCTGCTCGGCCCGCTCTGCCGCGCCCTGCCCGCCGCCACCGAGCTGCGCCCCGACCTCTGGCGCCGCTACCTCGCCCTCCTGCTCGACGGTTTCCGAGCCCGGGCCACTCACCCGCTGCCGGTCCCGCCCATCGGGGAGGAGCACCTGGACCGGATGTTCGCCGACCTCTGGGAGGCGGACGCGCCGGAGCCGCCGAAGGCCTGAGCGTGCCGGGTGGCGCCCCGTCCGCCTCCCGTCCACGTGCCCCGTCCGCGCCGTACGGCCGTACCGGGGGCGCGTCAGGGACGCGTAGGGAACGCCCGGTTCCGCGTCAGAGCCGCGTCAACGAGCCGAGGCCGCACGGGTGCCGGCCGCTTTGCTGGACGTGGACGTGGGACGGTGCGTGGGCACCCGGACGGGCGGAGAGGCAGGGCGGGGCCATGGCGGACGGTGACGTGAGCGCGGACGAGGGCCGGATGGTGGTCGGTGTCAGCGGTTCGCTCGGCAGCCTCGCCGCACTGCACCACGCGGTGGCCGAGGCCCGGCGGACCGGCGTCGAGGTGCTCGCCGTCCTCTGCTGGACCCCGCCGGGGGACGAGTACGGTTACCGCCGCACTCCGTGCCCGCCGGTGGTCGACGCCGGACGCGCCGCCGCCGTGGCCCGGCTGCGCCAGGCCCTCGACGAGGCGTTCGCCGGGCGCTACGCCGGGGTGCGGCTGCGCTGCCAGACCGTCCGCGGCGAGACCGCCCACACCCTGGTGCGCTGCGCCGACCGGCCGGACGACGTGCTGGTGCTCGGTGCGGGCCGGGAGCGGGGCCGCCTCTCCCGGCTGATCCGGCCGTCGATCACCGCCTACTGCGTCCAGCGCGCGACCTGCCCGGTGCTCACCGTCCCGCGACCGCCGTTGCGGCGGGACCTGGAGGCACTGGAGCGCGGCCACGGGCTGCGCGACCTGGTCGCCGGGAACTGACCCGCCGCCCTGTCCGGTCGGGGGCGTCGGCCCGCGAGGCGGGCCGCGGGTGCGGCACGTCGCGCTCGTCGGGGCCCGAGCCGTGCCGGGGCAGCGCCACCGGGGCGGGCCCGGCGGAGGCGGCGGGGGCCGGGCGGTGGACGTCCATCAGTCGTCCGTCCGCGTACGGGACGGCCTCCGGTCGACTGCTCGTCATGCCGGGTTCGCCTCCGATTTGGCGCGTGATCACGGAGCTTGTACTGTACTTCCTGTCGCGAGGGAGACGATCCCTCGTCAGGCGTCAGTGGTGCTACCAGAGCACGTCCCACTTTCAGTGGGGAGAGTCCGTGCGACCCGGGCCTGGCGCTCCAGAGTCGGACGGGGTCCGGCGTCATGCGAATGGCGCCGGACCCTTTCCGCGTTCCCGGGAGCGGGAGTTGCCGGGCGTTCAGGACGGCTGGCGGTCGGAGCCCAGTTCGCGGGAGATCCGCAGGCCGACCTGGGCGACCACCGGGCCCAGGGCGCGGACCCGGGCGGCGGTCATCCGCGAGGTGAGGCCGGAGACGGACAGGGCCGCGGTCACCTCGCCGGTGTGGTCGAAGATCGGGGCGGCGACGCAGCGCACCTCGGGCTCGTTCTCCCGGTCGTCGATCGAGTAGCCGCGGGCGCGGATGCGGGCCAGGTCGGCGCGCAGCCGGGGTTCGTCGGAGATGGTCCAGGCGGTGACCGGGCGCAGCCCGGCCGTGACCACCTCGGCGACGGCCTCCTCGGGCAGCCAGGCGAGGATCGCCTTTCCGGTGGCGGTGCAGTAGGCGGGGGCCCGGCTGCCGACCCGGGAGGCCATCCGGACGTTGGTCTCGTCCTCGACCTTGTCCAGGTAGACGATCCCGGGGGCCTGCCAGACGGTCAGGTGGACGGTCTCGCCCGCCTCCCGCTGGAGCCGGCGCAGGTGCTCGGCGGCGACGGTGCGCAGGTCGAGGGTGGTCAGGTAGGCCTGGCCGAGCCGCAACGAGCCGTGGCCGAGCCGGAACCAGCCGGTCTCGCGGTCCCGGTCGAGCAGGTGCTCGTCCAGCAGGGGGCCGGCCAGTCGCAGTACCGTGCTCTTGTTGAGGCCGAGTCCGTCGGCGAGCTGGGCGAGCGGGACGCCGCGCCGGTCGCTGTGGTCGCGGACGTAGCCGAGGACGGCGAGCGCGCGGCGCAGCGAGGAGGACTGGTTGCGTTCGGTCGCGGGTTTCTTGGGCGCCGTCTCCGTCATGGGTCCGTTCCCTGGTGTTGTTCTGCCGGTGTTCCCCCGCTGGTCGGCGGCGGTTGTCAGAACGTACCTGTTCGCGGCCGGATCGCCGCATCTTCGATACAACGTTGTGCAGTGCAAAACTTTCCCCAACTCCCTCTTGTTGGCGCCGATCGCCCCCGCCTAACGTCCCTGCCATCGAGCAGGCGACGACGCCCCACCCGAGCGCTACGCCCTGCCGTAACCCCCACCACTTCACTCACCATCGGCCCCGGTCAGGGCCTGCTTCGACGTGCTCGTCCCCGGCGGCGCGCGTCTCGGCGGCAGCTGTCGGGAGGGGAGGTCTCCATCATGCGACTCATCGGACGGACCGCCGCAGCCGTCGTGCTCGCCGCCGGCTGCCTGGCCGCCACCGCCTGTGCCCCCGGCACCGCCTCGCCGGCGAGCGACAAGGCCGGCGACGACCGGACCGGCACCCTGCAGGTCTGGCTGTACAACGAGGCGGGCAACGCGGCCAAGGAAGCCGTGATCTCCAAGGCCGTGACCGAGTTCCAGGCCTCCCACCAGGGCGTCACCGTCAACGTCAGCTACATCGACACCGACGCCTCGGCCCGCGCGGCCAAGATGAAGGGCGCCTTCAACGACCCGAACAGCGCTCCCGACCTGGTCGAGTTCGGCAACACCGACCTGCCCGGCTACGTCGCCGCCGGCGGCCTCGCCGACATCACCGCCGACCTGGACAAGTGGCAGGACAAGGGCGACCTCGACCCGGCGATCGCCAAGACCTCCGTGGTCGACGGCAAGACCTACGGCCTGCCCTGGTGGGTCGGCGTGCGGGCGCTGTACTACCGCACCGACCTGTTCACCGAGGCCGGCCTCACCCCGCCGACCTCGTACGACGAACTGGTCGCCGCCACCCAGAAGATCCACGGCGCGCACCCGGACACCTTCGGCATCGCGGTCGGCGGCAAGTACACCTTCGCCGCGCTGCCCTTCGTCTGGGACGCGGGCGGCGACATCGCCACCCAGGACGGCTCGAAGTTCAAGGCCGCGATCGACTCGCCGGCCTCGCAGGCCGGGATCAAGCGCTACACCGACCTGTTCGGCCCGGACGGCTGCCCCGCCCAGCAGTGCGCGGACCTGACCGGCGGCAAGACCGTCGACCTGTTCGCCGCCGGCAAGTCGGCGATGGCGGTGCTGCTCAACTCCAACCGCGGCAAGGTCGAGGCGGGCGCCGTCAAGGGCAAGTACGGCGTGGTGCCGCTGCCCGGTGCGAAGCCCGGCTCGATCGCCCCGGCCTTCGCGGGCGGCAACAACCTGGGCGTGATGAAGGCGGCCAAGCACCGCACGCTGGCCGTCGAGTTCGCCGAGCTGCTGGCGAGCCCCACGTACCAGGAGCAGATGTACGACGCGATGGGCAACCTGCCGACGCTGAAGTCCGTCAGCGGCAAGGTCGCGGCGAAGGACGCGTTCCTGAAGCCGTTCACCGACACCATCGCGGCCGGCACCAAGTTCGTGCCGCTCGACCAGGCGTGGGCGCAGATCGACGCCCAGGCGGTGATCCCGACGATGCTCCAGCAGGTCGTCACCGGCAAGGCGGACGTGGCCAAGGCCTCCGCCGACGCCGCCGCGCAGGTCACCTCGGCCTTCGCCGCGCACTGACGGTCGGCCGAACGCCGGCGGCGGCGCGTTCCGGGCACCGCGCCCCGGGCAC
>NZ_JBHUAF010000400.1:0-7810 GCF_042789895.1 Kitasatospora sp. NPDC056783 | reverse complement strand
GGCCTGCACGGTGAATCCGGTCGGCGCCGGCAGCGCCGCCAGATTGGCCAGCCGCTCGATCTGGCAGTACTCGCGCTGCCGCCCGGCGAAGTGCGCGGGCCACAGCACGGAACGGTCCCCGGTGCGCCGGAACTCGGCGAGCATGTGCGTGAACGGAGCGTCCAGGCCGAAGGCGTCCGTACCGATGAGCCGCACGCCGAGGTCGAGCAGGAGATTCGTCGCCGCTCCGTCCAGGCCGGCGAACCGGGTGAAGTACTCGGGCGTCCCGGCCCGCCGGTCGGCGCCGGTGTGCAGCAGCACGATCTCCCCGGGGCCGGGCCGGTGGCCGATCTCCTCGAAGGCCCGGTGCAGCCGGTCCGCGCCGATCGTCCCGGTCTCGCAGTCGGTGAGGTCGAGGCGGACGCCCGGCCCGGTGAACCACTCCAGCGGCAGCTCGTCGATGTGGCGCGGCCTGCCGTACGCGGCCCGGCTGCCGTAGTGCGAGGGCGCGTCGACGTGGGTGCCGGTGTGGGTGGTCAGGGTCAGGGTGTCCAGCGAGAGCAGCTCGCCGTCCGGCAGGTCCGCGACGTCGAACTCCAGGCCGTGGTCGCGGAGCATGCCCTCGGCCATGTGGCGGGCGCCCGCGGCGGGGGTGAGCACCTCGTGGGTGATGCCGTCCACCTCCCAGGCACCGGCGTCGATCGTCGAGGAGAGGTCAAGGACGCGCATCCGCGGCTCCTTCCGGCAGCAGGCCGCAGGCCCGCAGGACGTCGGGGTACCGGTCCGGTCCGCGGTCCCGGGCGGCGAGGTGGCCGTCCGGCCGGATCAGCAGGAACTCCCCCGGCGCCAGGCCGAGTTCGCGGCGCAGCCGGCCGTCGGGGTCGGGCAGCTCGCCGGGAGCGCCCGGGCCGGCGACCGTACGGACCGCCACCGCGGCACCGAACTCCCCCGCCGTCCGGGCCAGTTCCTCCCGGTACCGGGCGCTCCCGGTGGTGTTCGGGGTGGTGGCCAGCAGGAGCCAGCGGGGATCGGCGAGTTCGGCCCGGAGCGCGGACCAGCCGGGGTGTTCGGCGGCTGCCCGGGCGTCGCAGCCGATCCGGTCGCCGGGGGCGGGCGCGCCGTCCGGCGCGCCGGACGGTCGGGTGAGCGGGCTGTCCGGGTAGGCCAGGGCGAGCCCGCAGAAGCCGCGGATCATCCGGCCCTCGACCTTGCGCCGCAGCGGCGCGATCCGGCGCAGCGCCGCGGTGCCCGCGGTGAGCAGGGCCGGGGCGAGCGCGGTGCGCAGCGAGACCAGGGCGGTGGCCGTGCGCGTGGAGCGGAGCAGGACGGCGCCGGTCGGGACGCGCTCGGCGTCGTAGCTGTCGAGCAGGGCGGGGGCGGCGTGCCCCCGGATCACGTCGGCGAGCTTCCAGGACAGGTTGTAGGCGTCCTGGATGCCGCTGTTCATGCCCTGCCCGGAGGCCGGGCTGTGGACGTGGGCGGCGTCCCCGGCGAGGAAGCAGCGGCCCTCGCGCATCCGGGTGATCTGGCGCTGCTGGACGGTGAAGACGGAGAGCCAGGTGGGGGCGGTGACGGCGACGGGACGGCCCAGCGCCCGGCCGATCTTGCCGGCGAGGCGGCGCCGGACGCGCTCCGGGTCCTCCGCGCCGTCGGTGTCCGCCGTGTCCACCACCCGCCACTTGCCGGGCTCGGGGAACGGGACGAGCAGCAGGGTGCCGGGGTCGGTGTGCAGCAGGTGGTTGCTGTCCGGCGGGAGGTCGGCGTCGAGGGTGACGTCGGCGTTGAGCCAGACCTGGGTGGAGTCGCCGATCAGGCGCATGCCGAGCTGTTTGCGGACGGTGCTGCGGCCGCCGTCGGCGCCGATCAGCCAGGGCGCCCCGGCCTCCTCGGTGCGCCCGTCGGCGTGCCGGAGGGTGACGCGCACGGAGTCGGACTCCTGCCGCAGCGCGGCGAGTTCGACGCCCCACTCGACGGGCACGCCGAGTTCGGCGGTGCGCTCGCGCAGCACCCGTTCGGTGACCACCTGGTCGACCATCAGGCTGAACGGGTAACGGGTGGGCAGTGTGCGGTAGTTGGTTTCGAACCGGACGAGGGTGCGGCCGCGCCGGTGCATGGTGAAGTGGGTGACCCGGCGGCCCAGCGGCAGCAGCCGGTCGAGGGTGCCCATCTGGTCGAGCACCTCCATGGTGCGGGCGTGCACCGCCAGGGCCCGGCTGCTGGTGGCCGGTCCCGCCGCGGCGTCGACCAGCCGCACGGGGATGCCGCGGCGGGCGAGTTCGTGCGCCGCGGTGAGGCCGACGGGGCCCGCCCCGGCGATCAGGACGGGCTGGGCGTGGTCAGCCACGGTGCTCCTCGGCGAACCGCTTGGCGAGTCCGAGGGTGGCGCGGCTGTTGCCGCCGGCGGCGTCGCGGATGAAGCGGCGGGCGGTGGCGGCGGTGGCGTCCGGACCGAGGACGGCGGGGATCGCCTCCGGGTTGAGGACGACGGCGTGCCAGGAGGTGACCCGGACGCCGTGCTCGGTCGGCTGGACGCTCCAGCGGCCGGTGTGCGCGGCCATCATGGAGGGCGTGCGCAGCTGCTTGTAGGCGATGTCCGTCCCGGGCAGGCAGATCCGCACGGACTCGGTGGTGTGCTCGGAGCCGTCGGCGGTGCGGGTGTCCATGGCCATGTGCTGGATGCCGCCGCTCTCCTCGCGCAGGTCGAGCCGGGCGACGTGGGGCAGCCGGGCGGGCCAGGCGGCGGCGTCCCGGAGGAAGTCGTGGACCGTCTCCGGGGCGGCGTCGACGAGTACCGAGTCCTCGAACTCGAACTCCAGCTCGGCGAGGCCGTCCCAGCGTTCGGCGAGGTCCTTGATGGCGGCGAGTTCGCTGCGGCTGTTGCGGTCGGTCGCCTCGGTGATCCAGTCCAGGCCCCGCGGGTCGTCGTCCAGGGCACCGAACTCGTGGGTGAGGGTGAGCGTGGCCCCGCCGGGGCGCTCGGTCACCTGCCACCCGCCCGCCATCGAGGCGACCGGCGGCGAGGACACCTCCTGGCGGAAGGCGATCCGGCGCTGCCCTGGGTCGAGTTCGCGGCGGGAGGTCCAGTGCTTCACCTCGCCGTTGGCCCGCGCCCAGATGCGCAGGCGCTCGGCCCCGGGGGCGAGTTCCTCGCGCTCCACGTGCAGGGTGGGGGCGAAGCGCCGCGGCCAGGCCGGGGCGTCGGCGATGAGGGCGTAGACGGTGTCGGCGGGGGCGTCGACGTCGATCGAGTGGGTGGTGTGCCGGGTGGCGGGCATGGTCGGAACGGGCCTTTCCGTCGCGGAGGTCTGGGCTGCTCAGTAGATGCCGAGGCCGCCGCAGACGTTGAGCGCCTGGGCGGTGATCGAGGCGGCGTCCGGGGTGGTCAGGTAGGCGACCATGCCGGCCACCTCCTCGGCGGTGGAGTAGCGGCCGAGCGGGATCTTCTGCTCGAAGCGCGTGAGGATGTCCTCTTCGGTGGTCTCCCAGGTCGCGGCGTACGCCTGGCGGACCCGGACGGCCATCGGCGTCTCGACGTAGCCGGGGCAGACCGCGTTCACGGTGGTGCCGGTGTGGGCGAGTTCCTTGGCCAGCGCCTTGGTGAAGCCGATGACGCCGGCCTTGGAGGCCGAGTAGGGCGCGCCGAGCGGAACGCCCTGCTTGCCGCCGGTGGAGGCGACGGTGACGATCCGGCCGTGGCCGGCCGCCTCCATGCCGCCGGTGGTGAGCACCTCGCGGGTGACCCGGAAGACGCTGGTCAGGTTGGTGTCGATGACGTCCTGCCACAGCTCGTCGGTGATCCCCGAGGTGACGCCGCCGCCGTTGCGCCCGGCGTTGTTGACCAGCACCCGGATCGGGCCGAAGCGGTCCACCGCCGCCCGCACCACGGCCCGGACGTCCTCCCCGGAGCGCACGTCGGCCGCGGCACCGTCCACCTCCAGGCCCCTGCCGCGCAGGTCGGCGACCGTCTCGGCGACGGACCCCGCGGTGCGGGCGCAGATGAAGACGCGCAGCCCACGCCGGGCCAGCCGTTCGGCGCTGGCCAGTCCGATTCCACTGGTCGCCCCGGTCACCAGGGCGACGTCGCCGGTTGTCACGGTGCTCATCGCATCGATCTCCTGTCTCGCTCACGGGCCGCGGGCCCTGCCGGGCCGCGCGGGTCTGCGCCGACCCTGCCCGGCCGCCTTCGACTGCGGTTCGAGCGCGTCCCGCGCGCCGGGCGCTCCAACGGGAGTCGAAGCGCGGCTGGGAGCGTCGGCGCTGCTCCACCACCGACGAGCCGAGGAGGCCAGCAGCATGACGGGATCGCTGTACGAGGAGGTCCAGCACTTCTACGGCCGGCAGATGCGCCACCTGGACGAGGGCGAGGTCGCCGAGTGGGCCGCGACCTTCACCGAGGACGGCGTGTTCGCGGCCAACGCCCGCCCGCACCCGCAGGAGGGCCGCCCGGCGATCGAGCAGGGCGCCCGGGAGGCGGCGCGGCGGCTGGCCGAGGCCGGGGTCCGGCACCGGCACTGGCTCGGGATGCTGGAGGTCACCGAGCGGCCGGACGGCTCGCTGCTGGCCAGGACGTACGCGCTGATCGTCGCGACGCCCCGGGGCGGGCCGGCCGCCGTCCACCTGAGCTGCGACTGCGAGGACGAACTGGTCCGGGTCGGCGGCGAGTTGAAGGTCCGCCACCGCCGGGTGCGGCGCGACGACCTGCCCGCCTGAGAGGAGGCCACCGTGGACCTCCCACGGGACAGCACGACCTTCGGCCCGCCGCTGGAGACGGTGGCGGAGCTGATCGGCGGCCCCCGGATCGACGACCTGCTCCGCCGCGCGGCGCGGCGCGCCCCGCACCACCCCTCGCTGGTCGCCGACGGCCTGGTGCTCGACCACGCCGCGCTGGACGCCCGGGTGAGCGACTGCGCCGAGGCGCTGCGCGCCGCCTTCGGCGGCCCCGGCACGGTGATCGCGATCGCCGCCGAGCTGACCGTCGACTTCGCGGTCACCTTCCTCGGCATCTCCCGGTCCGGGAACACCAGCGCGATGTTCAACCCGCTCGTCCCGGACGACACCCTGGTGCACGTCCTGAACGCCTGCGGCGCCCGGGCGGCCGTGCTCTCGCCCCGGATGCACCACCGGATCCTGGCGCTGCGCTCCCGGCTGCCGCTGCTGGACCGGCTGGTGGTGACCGCCGACGCCGGCGACGGCACCCCCGTCCTGGCCGGCCTGGGCCGCACCGCCGTCCCGCCGGGCGAGGAGGTGGAGACCGCCTGCCTCCAGTTCACCAGCGGCACCACCGGCGCCCCCAAGACCGTCCGGCTGAGCCACCGCAACCTGCTGGTGAACGCGGCCCAGTCCGCGCACGCCCACCGGCTGACGGCGGACTCCGTCGCGCTCGACAACCTGCCGTCCTTCCACCTGATGCACCTGGACACCGCGCTGGCGGTCGGCGCGACCCTGGTGCTCTGCCCGGAGGAGGACCGCGCGGCCCTGGTGGAACTGGCCCGCGACCGGCGGGCCACGCACCTGTACAGCCTGCCGGTGCGGCTGTCCCGGCTCGCCGGGGACGAGCGGCTGCCCGGCTTCCGGGTGCCGTCGCTGCGGGCGGTGCTGTCCGGGGGCTCGGCGCTGCCGCCCCGGACGACGACCGCGCTCCAGGAGCACTTCGGCGTCCCGGTGGTCCAGGGCTACGGACTCGCCGAGACCTCGCCGTCGACGCACTTCGACCTCCCGGAGGGGCCGACCGTCGGCTCCAGCGGTCCGCCGGTGGCCGGGACGGCCTGCCGGATCACGGACGTGCGCACCGGCGAGGTGCTGCCGGTGGGCGAGCGCGGCGAGATCCAGGTCCGGGGCCCCCAGCTGATGCTGGGCTACCTGGGCGACGGACCCGCCGGGGCCGAAGCGCCCGCCGACGCCGACGGCTGGTTCCGCACCGGCGACGTCGGCCGGATCGACGGCTCGGGCCGGCTGTTCGTCGTCGACCGGATCAAGGACGTCTTCAAGTGCGACAACTGGCTGGTGTCGCCGACGGAGATCGAGCGGGTGCTGATGCGGCACCCGGCCGTCGCCGACTGCGTGGTCTTCGACCGCCCCGACGAGCTGAGCGGGGCCGTCGCCGTCGCCCTGGTGGTGCCGCGCGGCGACGGCGTCGACCCGGCCGCCCTCACCGGGTTCGCGAACACCCGGCTCCCCTACTACGAGCACCTGGCCGAGCTGCGGCTCGTGGACGGCATCCCGCGCTCGGCCACCGGCAAGGTCCAGCGGCGCGAGCTGCGCGACCGGATGTTCGGCCCGCTCTGACCCGCCCTCATCCCCGCCGTCACACCCCATCCCGACCCACCTCAGGAGGAACACCGTGTTCACCTTCATCAACCGCTTCACCGTCACCGGGGACATCGCCGAGTTCGAGAAGCTCGTCGGCGAGATCAGCGACTTCATGAGCGGGCAGCCCGGCTTCCGCTCGCACCGGCTGTACCGGTCCGCCGCGGACGCCTCGGTGTACGTGGAGACCGCCGAGTGGGACGACGCGGCCTCGCACAAGGCGGCGACCGGCTCGCCCGAGTTCCGCTCCCGGGTCGGCCGGGTCATGGGCCTCGCCCAGGCCGAGCCGGCCCCCTTCGACCTGATCGCCCGCCACGGCGCCTGAGAGGAACCCGTCATGACGAAGAACGGCGAGACCATCCCGCAGTCGGTGATCCGGCTGCGCGAACTGGGGCTGAGCGCGGCCGGCGCGGCCGCGGTCCGGGCCGCGGCCCGGCTGGGCCTGGCGGACGCGCTGGGCGAGGAGCCCACCGACCCCGCCGAGCTGGCCCGGGCCGTGAAGGCCGACCCGGACGCCCTGCTGCGGCTGCTGCGCGCGCTGACCTGCCACGGCGTCTTCGCCGAGCAGCCGGACGGCCGGTACGCCCACACCGACTCCTCCCGGCTGCTGCGCACCGACACCCCGCGCAGCCTCCGCGACATGGTGCTCTGGGGCACCGAGCCGTGGACCTGGGAGCTGTGGGGGCACCTCGACGAGGCGGTGCGCACCGGCGAGGCCGTCTTCCCGGGGCTGCACGGCATGGACTTCTTCGACCACCTGCACGCCCACTCCCCGGAGTCGGCGGCCGTCTTCGACCGGGCGATGACCCAGTCCAGCCGGCTGTCCGCGCTCGCCCTGGCCGACCGGCTCGACCTGACCGGCGTCGGCTCGGTGGTGGACATCGCCGGCGGCCAGGGGCACGTCCTGGCCACCCTGCTGGAGCGCGAACCCGGGCTGCACGGCACCCTGCTGGACCTGCCCGAGGTGGTGGCCGGGGCCGACGAACGGCTGCGGCCGGGCGGCGCGCTGGCCGGGCGGGCGACGCTGCTGGGCGGCGACTGCCTGCGGGAGGTGCCGGTGCGCGCCGACCTCTACCTGCTGAAGAACATCCTGGAGTGGGACGACGAGAGCACCGTCCTGACGCTGCGCAACGTGGTCGCGGCGGCGGCCCCGGGCAGCCGGGTGGTCATCGTGGAGAACCTGGTGGACGGCAGCCCCGAGCTGAAGTTCACCACCGCGATGGACCTGCTGCTGCTGCTCAACGTCGGCGGCCGCAAGCACACCGCGGACGGCCTGGTCCGGCTGGTCGAGGAGGCCGGGCTGACCGGCGTCGAGGTCCGTCCGGTCAACTCCTACCTGCACCTGGTGGAGGGCGTGGTGCCCGCGCGGGGCTGACCGGCCCGCCCCCGCACGGCCGCTGCCCCCGGATCCGTCCGGCGCCCGCAGGGCAGCAGCCGGGCGGTACTGGTCCTCCCGGACGCCGAGACGGCCGGCCGGGTGCGGGGCGCCGGTGAAGTGTGGCTCCTGGCCGCGTCGGGGCGGCCG
>NZ_JBHUAF010000399.1:0-7816 GCF_042789895.1 Kitasatospora sp. NPDC056783 | reverse complement strand
GCCCGACATCCGGTCGGGCCGACCGGTCTGTTCGCGGCGTCGTGATGCCGGGCACCGCCTCGCGGCTTCATCCTTCCGGGTGCCGCCCGGAATGTTCCGGCCCAGGCCACCGGACCACGGAAGCAACCCGGCCCGGCCGGTCGTCCGGCCGTCCGAGCCCGGTGAACCGCGTCGGCCGTCGCGTCCGTTCCTGTCCAGAGGGTTCAGCCGACCGGGGTGCAAGGGCGCACTGCGGCGGCTGGGCCCATCATCCCCGCGGACCCATCCCCACCGACCAAAGACGGACGACGCGTTCCAGGGAATGCAGCCCGGGAACACCGTGATGAGGACGGGTGAATTCACTCATCACGACAGCGACCTCAACGAGAACAGCGAACTCGACTACGCCGTGTCGAGCGATCCGCCGACCGGACAGATCCGCGCGTCGCGAATGCTGAACCTGGGATCCGACCACTGGCCGGTCGAGTTCAACTCCCCGTTCGCCCAGCCTCCGTGCACGGGGTTCGGAGTGACGGACAACAGCGATCCCTGCGTACCGCCGCCCCCCATGGCCGCGCGCAGCACGGGGGTGAGTTTCAGCAACCGCACCGGCTGTGATCTGACGCTGGAGTGGCGCGGGCGGCTGCCCGTTCTACAACAAACGCCACCTGGGCCCGGAAGGACGTCATCCCCGCCGTCAGCACGATGCTCAGGAGCGCCGCACGACGTGGGAACACCTTCTTCCTCGACATGCAGGACGCGCTCGCCGGACACGAACTGTGCCGCAGCGGCACCAAGCAGGCCACCGAGTATCGCGCGCGAGCTCCAGGTGCGGATCACGGCCGGGCGCCTGCTGGCCATCGACCGGGCCCCGGCCCAGCGCGGCACGACCGAGGGCACCAACTTCGTCTACCACGCGGCCGTGCCGGCCGGCACCGAGGCGCAGCCCTGCAACGGCTACGTCGAGGTGCGTTGGACGAGCGTCGAGGAGGCCTGCGAGCCTGCGAGCCGGCTGTCGACCACGAACGCCTGCGGATCGAGCAGTGCGTCGAGGCACTGCGTCACGGCGACGTCAAGGAGCTGATCCTGGGCGTCCCGACGACCTACCCGGTCTACGAGTCCGTGTTCCGCGCCTGAAGGAGGCGTCCCGTGTTCTTCCCCTATCCCGTGATCGAGCAGCTGACCGAGGCCCAGGTGCGGGTGCGGCAGGAGCACTTCGCCGGAGGCGGGCACGAGCGGGCCCGCAACGTCGAGGAGGGCATCTGGCGGCGGACCCAGCTCAAGGACCTGCTGCCGTTCCAGGTGGAGGTCGGCTGCGGCACCAGCATCGAGGCCGGGATCCCGCCGCTGCACTTCCTGCACGAGGTGTACCGGGTCACCGACCGCAAGGACAACGCGCTCACCCAGTCGCACGGCTTCACGATGCGCCCCGGGGACGACGCACTGGTGCGCGAGATGCTGGCGGGTTCGGACCTCAAGGCACCCGCCCTGGTGGAGATGTTCCGGGCGTGCTTCCTCGCGCGGCCGACGACGGCCCACCGCGCGCTGAAGGCCCTGCACGACTCCGGCGCCATGATCGGGCCGGTGATCACGCACAACTTCGACACCCTCTCGGCGCGCGCCGGCCTCGAAGAGTGCTTCGTCCGCCGGTACGACCAGAAGATCCCGCCGGTGCCGCTGCTGCCCGAGGCGAGGGCGCTGCTGGTGATCGGCCTGCACGCGGACCGGCGCGCGGTGCAGGAGCGGGCCCGGGCGCAGGGCAAACGGATCGTGTTCCTGGACCCCGAGGGCCTCATGGAGGACGGCGTGTTCAAGGAGTACCCCGTCGAAGGGGCGAGGGAGGGCGACGTCGTGGTGCGCCGGGAGGCGATCCCGGCCCTGGCGGAGCTGTGCGCGCTGCTGGAGATCCCGATCTGATCAGCTGACTGTCCGTCAATTGCATTGGCGGGATCGCGGTAGCGTCGTGGGGTACACCCCTCCGGTGCGCCCCACGACCCCATCAACGAAGGACAGTTCATGCGCGTATCCGTCATCGGCTGCGGTCACCTCGGAACCTCCCACGCCGCGGCGATGGCCGAACTGGGCCACGAGGTCATCGGCGTAGAGATCGACCCCGACAAGTGCGCCACCCTCGCCGGCGGCGCCTCCTGGTTCTACGAGGCCGGCCTGAACGAACTGCTCGCCCGGCACGTCCCCACCGGCCGCCTCCGCTTCACCACCAGCCTCGCCGAGGCCGCCGCGTTCGCCGACGTCCACTTCATCACGGTGGGTACTCCGCTGCGCGCCGACGGACGGGGCTACGACATCGACCAGGTCCTGGCCGCCGTGGGGAACCTCGTTCCGCTGCTGCGGCGCCCGGCGACGATCCTCGGCAAGTCGACCGTCACCGTGGGCACGGTCGCCCGCCTTCAGGAGATCATCGACCGGGCGGCCACCGTCGACGGCGTCGAGCTGGCCTGGAACCCGGAGTTCCTGCGCGAGGGCCACGCGGTCCAGGACAGCCTGTACCCCGACCGCATCCTGGTCGGTCTCTCCTCCCCGGCCGCGCTCGCCGCCGTGGAGGAGGTGTTCGCCCCGATCCTGGCCCGCGGCGACATCGAGATGGTGGTGACCGACCCGGCCACCGCCGAGGTCGCCAAGTCCGCCGCCAACGCCTTCCTCGCCATGAAGGTCTCCTTCATCAACGCGATGGCGCAGGTCTGCGACCGCACCGGCGCCGACGTGGCCGACGTGGCCCGCGTCATGGGCATCGACAAGCGCATCGGCCCCGGCGGGATGCGCGCCGGCATCGGCTTCGGTGGCGGCTGCCTGCCCAAGGACGTTGCCGCCTTCACCCACCGCCTGGGCGAACTCGGCGCCGTCGACGCCCACGGTCTGCTGACCGCCGTCCAGGACGTCAACCGCTCCCGCCAGGACGCCGCCGTCACCCTCGTCGAGAACGCCGCCGGCCGCCCCCTGAAGGGCCTGACCATCGGCTACCTCGGCGCCGCGTTCAAGGCCGGCACCTCCGACGTCCGGGACTCCCCCGCGCTGCGCCTGGCGGATCGGCTCGCAGGCCTCGGGGCGACCGTCGTGGTCTTCGACCCCGAGGCACTCGACAACGCCCGGCGCTCGAACCCCCGCCTGGAGTACCGGGAGGACGCCGCGGCGGCGGTCGCCGGCGCCGACCTGGTCGTGCTCGCCACCGAGTGGCCGGCTTTCACCCACGACGCCGACCTGCCGGCCACGGCCGCCGAGCTGGTCCGCAACCGCACCCTCGTGGACATCCGCAACGCCGTCGTCGACGGCCCGTGGCTCGCCGCCGGGTGGACGATCCACCAGCTCGGCCGTCCCACCCGCAAGCCGTAACCCGTCGGCGGGCCGCCCGGCCCGTCGGTGACCTTCGACCACCAGGAGGAGCACCATGGGCGCCACCGTCACCCCGCTGTGGGAACAGATCCGGGAACTGCGCGGCCGCGACGAGCGGCGCAGCAGAGCCCCTGGCCCCGCCCTGGAGCTGCTGCTGGTCAGCAAGGTCTCCGAGGAGGCCAACGAGGCCGCCGAGCTGTACCGGCGCTCGAAGGGCTGGGGAACCGACGGGAAGGCCACCGCCACCGAGCGCGAGGTCCAGCACGAGATGTGCGCGGCCATCATGGCCGGCATGGTCGCCCTCGACCGACTGTGCCCCGACGGCGACGCCGCCCGGGTCTGGCACGAGTACCTGGCCTACGGCTACGAGCGGGCCAAGGCGGAGAAGTCCCTGACCATCCGGTGAACCTCCGTGATGGCCGGCGCACCACTCGGGTGTGCCGGCCACCACGCGCGTCCGCAGCGTCCGCGAATCCCCCGCCATCGACACCGTTGCCACCGCCTACAACACGACCTTCACGGCCGACATGAAACTCCGAGGCCGGCTCAACCCCCATCGCCACGTGACACTCCCTTGTCGACCTGCCGGGATCCCTCCCGTAGTCCTTCTCGCACCACACTGACCTCGGCGCGGCGGGCGCTCTGACCAGCGGATCTACGACACCGAGATCGGGTGATGGCCCGTTTTGCACGGGTCTTGGCTGCCCCCCGGATGGCCGATTCAGCCGGCAGGGGCCGCCGCCGCCCTCGCCGCTTCCTCGGCACCGTGCCGGACCGCACGCGCTTTCGCTCGCCAGCCGGCCTTTCTCTCGCGCGCCTCGCTCCGGATGGCGGCCCCGGTGATGGCGGCCCCGCGCAGGGCGTCCAGGTCGGCGGTGGCGAGCAGGGGGCGGTGGTCGGAGACGTCCTCGTAGCCGTCCAGCACCTCGAAGCCGGTGAACGCCTCGGCCGTGACCGGGTCGGCGTAGGCGCGGTCGATGCGCAGCTCCCCGCCCTGGCCCTCGGTGCCGGGGCCGTAGCCGGCCGTCGGTGCGAGCGGCCGTCGGTCGCCGGTGAGGGCCGCGATGTGCCTGGCCAGGTCGATGAAACCCGCGGTGGTGAGGGCTTCGTCCGCGCGGTGGTCCGGCACGCGGCCGACACCGTGCACGTAGTGGGTGCGGTCGTGGAGGTGCGCCTGGTCGGTGATACGGGCGAGGGCGGGTTCCTCACCGACCGGCGGCTCGTTGAAGTCGCCGAAGACCAGGACCCGGCCGTGGGCCTGGATCGCCCTGCTGAACCACTCGGCCTCGATCTGGCGCAGCGTCGGACCGTAGAAGGTGGCATGGTGACCGATGACGGCGATGGTGCCCGGGACCGGTTCACCGTTCTCGTCCCGGAGGCCGAGTTCGACGTTGACCATCGGGATGCGCAGGGCGCGGGTGTGCTCGGCGGCGTGCTCGCGCTGGATGAAGAGGGGGCCGTGGTGGCGTACCAGGACGGCGTTGCGGTGCGGGGTGACCTTGGTGCCCACGCACATGTGGTCGTCCATGCCGAGTGCGGCCCCGATCTCGGTGGCCTGGCCGGCCTGGAGCTCACTGAGCACCACCATGTCCGGGTTGAGGCGGTCCAGGATCCGCGTGGTCTCGGCCAGGTCGTCGCCGCGTTCGGTGGTCCAGTACAGGATGCGTGCCGTGTTGCTGCTCATGAGGTCCTCTCCGCGGAGTGATCGGGGCTGATTCGGGCTGTCGGGCAGGAGCTACGGGTACGTTCGGTCGATGTGGTGGATCGGCCGGGCCACCGCGACCGCGAGCAGCAGCGCCGGAAGGACGAACCACCAGGTGCGCAGCCAGTGCCGGCGTACCGCCAGGGCGGTGAGGCCCAGTGCGGGCAGCGCGAGCCCGATCGCCAGGTGGGCCGTGCTGGTGGGCGAGGGTCGGTACCAGGGTGCAGGTGCTGCCCGGCAGTTGTCACCGTGCTCACCCTTCCCCGCAGATCGGGCAGGTGTCGTCCAGGACGTCGGGCACGCCGTGCAGGCGGAAGACCGCCGCCGGAGTGCCACGGGTGCGCACGCGGTGCCGGATCTCCTCCAGGTGTTTGCCGACGGTGTTCGCCGAGATGCCACGCATCGTCGCGACCTGCCGGTTGGTCAAGCCGTCGACCAGAAGCTGAAGCGAGGTCATGGCGGACTCCGGGAGCGGCTTCGTCAGCCGGGCCCGGGGCGGCAGGAGCAGCCTCATCCGGCAGGCTGTGTCGACCAACTGCGGCCACGTCTGCGCCTTGGCCTTGTGTCGCAGCGACTCCAGGTGTCCGCGCGCTGTGTCGGGCGTCATCGCGGCGGATCCCCGGCGTTCCGGCATGGCGTTGACGGCGTCCGCGATCTCGATGGCGTTCAGGTCGGACACCAGGTGGGCGAGCACCAGAGCCTCGTGTCGGGTGAGGTCCTCGGCCAGGTAGTGGCCGCACTTGCGTACCCGTGGCTCCTGGACCACCGGCAGCAGACCGGCGCCTGTGCCCGGGGCCGTCATCGCGGCCCCCGGTTCCACGGGGCCGGGTGGATGCCGCGCAGGCACGCGAGGCGGTGGGCGGCCAGTCGGCGGGCGTGCTTGTCGAGGCGGGCGCGGCGCACCGTGTCCATCACCTCGGTGAGCGCTATGACATCGCGCACCGTCCGGTAGCCGGACCAGGCGGCGATGTGGGCGTGGTCCGGGCCCTGGCCCTCCAGCGCGTAGGAGAGGTAGGTGTCGGCGTAGGTCCGGTGGTCCTCGTGCCGGCCGAGGAGCAGTTCGGAGCGCCGGCGGGCGGCGACCCGGTCCCATTCGCGGTGGCCGCGCCACAGCGGGCGGCGCAGCAGGAGGCCGATGTGGACGCCGTCGTCGTGGACGGGGACCATGCGGCGGTCGCCGAAGATGACGGTGTCCGGTGTCGGCCAGTCGAGGTGGTCCCATTCCTCGTGCAGTTGGGCCGTGCGCTCGTGGAGGAAGGCGCGGACGTGGTCGTCCAGCGGGGCGTGGTCCAGGCCGTTGAGGAGGCCGGCGAAGGGGTCGTGCTCCCGCAGCCAAGGGGCGGCCTCGGGGTCGATGCGGTGGGTGAGGGCGGTCACCCACGCGGACAGGGACGTGTCGCCGCTGGGCTTCCCGCACGGGTGCCAGAAGCTGACGGCCTGGCCGTCGGTGGCCGTGATGATGTCGGTGAAGTACGGGGCGATGGCGGCGACTTGGTGCTGCCGCAGGAACCGCGCGCCCCTGACCAGGGCCCAGGCCTCGTCCGCGTTCGGGTGGACGATGGCGAGGGAGTCGGAGGCGGGCAGCCGCCAGAGGTGGTTCGGGCTGTCGCTGACCAGCTCGGCTCGCACGGCCCACTGGATCTTCTTGCCGCTGGTGGTCGCGCAGGCCTGTTTCAAGGCCTCATAGGAGGCGGCGGCCTCTGCTCGGCGGGCCGGGCTGGTGGTCTTGAACGGATCTCTGGTGCGCATGGCGACGCTCACGGCGCGGTCCTCGGTACGGAGTCGGGTGAGGGTGGGTGAAGGGGGGTGAAGGGGGGTGAAGGGTCCGGGACGCCCTGCTTGGCGGGGTGGTGCGGGGGCGGGGCGGCCGTGGTGGGGGGGGCCGCCCCGGCGGGGCCGGGGCCGGGGCCGGGGCGGACGAGGGTGCGCCGTCCACGGCGCCCGGCCTACCCGCCGATTCCCGGCGGCGGGTGGTCTCGGGGGTGTGTGGGCCCGACCCCGTATCCAGGGGCCGGGCCCACACCGGGCGGCGTCGCCAACTTCGTGCCGCCCGGTTGCGGGACCCTCTGTCCGGGTCCCGCGGGTTGTCCGAGCCGACAGCCCCTTGGAGGGGGAGGGGGCGGCTCCGGACGCGGTGAGCATGCGCGCCCCTGGGGTAGGGCGGTGCTCTTCCGCCACCCGCTCCGGGGAGTGGACCGGAGTGGGTGTTCTGGAGTCCGGTGACGGCCTGCGCGAGCGAGGGCGGCAGACCGCCATCGGAGGTCTACGCGGTGGTGGTCAGGCGGGTATTCGGTCGAGCTCCGGACGCCCCGGCAACATGGCGACGGTCGGCCGAGGCCGGGACTCCCGCAGGACGGCGTCCGAGCGCAGCACCGCGACCCGCAGGCCGATCGGCTCGACGGAGGCGGCCCCCGCCGCCGGCGGCTGCGCGGGAGCGGGCAGCGCGAACTCCACCCAGACCTCCTTGCCGCCATCGGGGAGGTCTTCGACGCCGAACCGGGCGGCGTGGGCCATGACCAGCTTCAGGCCGCGGCCGCAGGTCGCCTCGTCGTCCGCCTGCCGGTACTCCGGTTGCCCAGTCCCGGGGTCCGCCACGGACACCCGCAGCGTCCCGGGGGCATACGTCAGGGAAGCGGTCAGTTGCACGTCCGGCCGGTCGCCGCCGCAGCCGTGCACGATGGCATTGGCACCGAGCTCGGTTATCTGAACTTCCATGGAAGGGCTCCGCATTGGATGCCGTGAATTCGTCATGTGAGTGGGGTGGGGCGGGTGGTCAGCGTCAGACTG
>NZ_JBHUAF010000398.1:0-7819 GCF_042789895.1 Kitasatospora sp. NPDC056783 | reverse complement strand
CACACCGACCCGCGCCGGCCGTCCGCGTTCCGCACCCCTCCGACGCAATTGGTCCAGACCTAAATGGTCCAGACCTATTGACGGGCCTTGCCGCCCCTCCTACGATCCGGACCGGCACAGCCCCACATGTCCCCACCTCACCCAGAGCCGGGCGTCGCGCCCCCACGCGTCGTCACATCCCAGACGCCCGGCGGGAAGAGAGCACTGCATGTTCCGTCGTAGGTCGCGTACTCCACGCCAGTCGGGCCAGGCCCGCCCCGGTCCGCAGCGGGCGGTCGTCGAGCGCGCAACGCAGGTCCACCGGACCGGACAGGGCGGGCGCGGGTCGAGCGTCCTGAGCCGCACCCTGGCCGGGGTGAGCGCCGCCGCCGTCATCGGGGCGGGCATCGCCGTGGCCGGCACCGTCACGGCCGGGGCCGCCACCCCCAACCTGGTGAACAACCCCGGGTTCGAGAGCGGGCTCTCCGGCTGGAACTGTTCCGGCGGCACCGGCGCGGTGGTCAGCAGCCCGGTCCACTCCGGCAGTTCCGCGCTCCAGGCCACGCCCACCGGCCAGGACACCGCCCAGTGCACCCAGACCATCAGCGTGCAGCCCAACTCCCAGTACACGCTGAGCGCCTACGTCCAGGGCAGCTACGTCTACCTGGGCGCCACCGGCACCGGCGGCGGCAGCGACCCGTCCACCTGGACGGCCGGCAGCGCGTCCTACAGCCAGCTCAGCGTCGGCTTCACCACGGGGGCGAACACCACCTCGGTGACCGTCTTCCTGCACGGCTGGTACGGGCAGCCCGCGTTCTACGCGGACGACGTGTCGCTCGCCGGCCCCGGCGGCAGCAGCCCCAGCCCCACGGTGACCACCCCGCCGCCGACCAGCCCGCCGCCGACCTCGCCCCCGCCCACCACCCCGCCGCCCACGACGCCGCCGCCGACCAGCCCGCCGCCCACCAGCCCGCGGCCCACCACGCCCGCGCCGGGTGACACCTGCCCGACGAAGCCCAAGCCGTCCGGCAAGGTCCTCCAGGGCTACTGGGAGAACTGGGACGGCGCCTCCAACGGCGTCCACCCCGGCATGGGCTGGGTCCCGATCACGGACAGCCGGATGGCCGCGCACGGCTACAACGTCATCAACGCCGCCTTCCCGGTGATCCTCTCGGACGGCACCGTGCTGTGGCAGGACGGCATGGACGCCAACGTCAAGGTCTCCACCCCGGCCGAGATGTGCCAGGCCAAGGCCTCCGGCGCGACGATCCTGATGTCGATCGGCGGCGCCGCCGCCGGCATCGACCTCAGCTCCAGCACCGTCGCCGACAAGTTCGTCGCCACCGTCGTCCCGATCCTCAAGAAGTACAACTTCGACGGGATCGACATCGACATCGAGACCGGCCTGTCCGGCAGCGGCAACATCAACACGCTGTCCGCCTCCCAGGCCAACCTGATCCGCATCATCGACGGCGTGCTGGCCCAGATGCCGGCCGGCTTCGGCCTGACGATGGCCCCCGAGACCGCGTACGTCACCGGTGGCAGCGTCAACTACGGCTCGATCTGGGGCGCCTACCTGCCGATCGTCAAGAAGTACGCCGACAACGGGCAGCTGTGGTGGCTGAACATGCAGTACTACAACGGGAGCATGTACGGCTGCTCCGGTGACTCCTACCAGGCCGGCACCGTGCAGGGCTTCACCGCGCAGACCACCTGCCTGAACAACGGCCTGACCATCCAGGGCACCACCATCAAGGTCCCCTACGACAAGCAGGTTCCCGGTCTGCCGGCCCAGCCCGGCGCGGGCGGCGGCTACATGGACCCGGGCCTGGTCGGCCAGTCCTGGAGCGCCTTCAGCGGCTCGCTGAAGGGCCTGATGACCTGGTCGATCAACTGGGACGGCTCCCGGGGCTGGACCTTCGGCGACAACGTCAAGCGCCTCCAGGGGCGTTGACGCCCAGCTGAGCTCCCGCTGAGCTCCCGCTGACCCCCCTGCTGACACCACCGCGCCCGGGCTCCGGCCCCGGGCGCGGTGGTGGCGCCGCTCAGCCGGCCGCGTCGTCCGCCGGTGGGGTGTCCGCCGGCGGGGCGTCCGGTGGCAGGGGGCTCGCCGGAGCGGGCCGGACGGAGCCGAACACCTGCCGCACCTTTGCCAGCGTCGCCTCGGACGGCTGCCGCAGACAGGCCGTCACCTCGACCACCGCCTTGCGGTCCGCGCCGTTGACGGCCCGGACGCCGACCAGCTCACGGGTGCCACCGCGGATCACGCAGTCCTCCTCGGCGGTGGAGTCGGTGAGTCCGGGCGTGGTCCGGGAGACCTTGTCGACCAGTTCCTGGCCCTCCAGCAGCCGGAAGACGAGGATGACGTCGCCGCCGAGCAGCGCTCCGGAGGACGGGCAGACGGGGGTCGCGCAGGACGAGACCTGCGGCCGGGTGCCGAGGTAGCCGAACCGCTTCTGCGGGTCGGTGGCCGGGGCGGCCCAGCTGTGCCAGCCCGCCGGGACGTCGACGGTCATCTCCGGGAACATCGGGAAGGTGACCGGGGTAGGCGTCGGCGTCGGTGCAGGTACCGGTGTCGCCGTCGGTGACACCGGGGCCGGGGCGGCCGCGGCCGGCCCCAGTCCCGTCCCCCGCCCGGGTGCGGGGGCGAGCGCCGGTGCGGTGGCCAGGACGGCGGCGGTGAGCCCTGCCGTCAGCCCGGCCGCCAGCGCGACGGCCCGCCGCCGGCACCTGGCCCGGGCGACCCGGGCGAGCACCCGGTCCATCCGGTCGTCCGGGGCCTCCAGCGCCGGGACGGCCCGGTGCAGCAGGATCCGCAGCTCCTCCTCGTCGCTCCCGTCGTCCACCGGTCCGTCCGGCCCGGTCAGGTCAGTTCCACGCACGGCGTCCTCCGTCCAGCAGGAGTTCCCTGGCCGGCAGCCGGCCGCGCAGCGCCGCGAGCGCCCGGTGCGTCTGGCTCTTGACGGTGCCCGTGCTGCAGCGCAGGATCTCGGCGGTCTCCTCGACGCCGAGGTCCTCGAAGAAGCGCAGCACCACCACCGCGCGTTGACGCGGCGGCAGCGACCGCACGGCCTCGGCGACCACCTGGCCGAGCACCACCTCGTCGTACGGGTCGACGCCCGGCGGCGGCTCCGGCAGCTCCCCGTGCGGCAGCTCCCCGGTCCAGCGGCGCCGCCACCGGGAGACGTGGCAGTTCACCAGCACCTTCCGCAGGTACGCCTCGGGCCGGTCGGGGGCGATCCGCGCCCACTTGGGCCACACCTTGGCGAGCGCGGTCTGCAGCAGGTCCTCGGCCTGGTGCGGGTCGCCGGTCAGCAGCCAGGCGACCCGCAGCAGCTTCGGCCCGCAGGCGGCCACGAACTCCTCGAAGTCCGGCGGTGTCGCGTTCGTCATCCTGCCGTTGTCCCCACCATGGTGCTCGTGTCGATCCCGTCCGGTGCGGCGGCCGGTCGGGCCGCGGTCTCGTCGTTTGTCTCACGGCACCTTGACGCGGTGGGGGGCGGTTCGGGTTGCCCGCCGGACTCCGAGGAGGTCAGAGCGTGGTGAGCAGCGTCCCCTCGTAGGCCAGCCACTGGGCGAACGCGTGCAGTCCCTTGGCCTGTTCGGTCGCCGGTGCCCAGGCGGGCGGGCGGGGGCCGTCCGCGAGATCGGGCCGAGGGGCGGGGAGTCCCGGCTCCGAGGAGCCGGTCCGGACCGGCACCGGGCGGACGGCCGCGTGCACGGCCCGCGCCAGCGCGCCCACTGTGGTGGGCTTCTCGTCGGCGACGGTCAGGGCGTGGGCGGCGGGCCGGGTGCGGAGCACCGCCGCCACGGCGTCGGCCAGGTCGTCCACGTACACCGGGAAGACCTCGGCCTCCGGGTCCCCCTGGACGACCACCGGTTGGCTGCGCAGCGCGTCCCAGACCATGCGGCCGATGGGGGTGTCCCGGGAGCAGCCCGGCCCGTACAGCTCGCCCACGGTCAGGGTGTAGGCCCGGGGGGCGTCGAGCGGGCGGACGGTCAGCGTGCCGCCCGCGGCGGGCCCGCGCAGGCCGGTCAGGTCGAGGACGGCGTCGGGTACCCCGTTCTCGGTCAGGTCGGTGAGCCGCCGGACGAGGTGCTCGCCCACCGGTGTCGCCCCGCCGCGCACGGTGAGGCCGGAGCGCCGCCGGGAGCGGCCGGCGGACGGCCGGTCGGCGGCCTCGCGCCCGGCGGCCAGCGCGCGGCGGGCCACGTCCGCGAGGGCCTCGCGGCGTTCGGCGATCCGCTCCTCGGTGCTGGTGTTGCTGATGCCGCCGGGCCCGATCGTCGCCATCGCCTCGGCGTACACCTCGGGCCGCTCCGGCGGCCCTTCGGCGGTGCCCAGGCCCCGGCGGGCGGCCTCGTGGCCCATGGCGAGGGCGGTGAGCCAGGTGCCCCGGACGTCCGGGGCGTCGGCCTCCGGTCCGGGCGGGGTGAGGAGCGAACCGGGCAGGCCGAGGCCGCGCAGGTACTGCTCGCTGTCCATGTGCAGCCACCGTTCGGGGCCCGGACCGGGGACCCGCACCGCGCAGCGGGCGATGCCGTACTTGAAGAAGGGCAGCACCGTCAGGCCGGTCAGCCGGTTCCCCTCGTGGCCGGGCCGGTCGTCGGGCAGGAAGCAGACGGAGCGGCGGGGCCCCCGGAAGGCGTTGCCCGAGATCGAGCCGCGGTCCTCGTGCTCGGCGAGGTTGGGGACGGAGACGTAGCGGGGGACGCCGTTCTCGGTCAGGTAGCGGTGCATCAGGATGTCGTCGGGCCAGGCGTTCAGGCGCTGTCGGCCGTAGTGGACGAAGCCCTCGGCGACCGCCCGGGGCAGCACGATGGCGACGCACGGGAAGTACTCGTTGACCGCGCCGACCCAGCGGGCGCCGGCCATGGCGCCGAACCGGATCGCGGCCCCGTTGCGGGAGTCCCACAGGGCGAACAGGGCCAGCGCCGCGTCCGGCATCGCGTCAATGGCGAGACGGACCCGTTCGAAGAACGATTCGGACAACAGCATGTCGTCCTGTACGACCAGTTGATGGGTGGCTCCGTCCTCGACGGAGTCCCAGGCGGCGAGTGCCGTGCGCAGCACCGAGGGGGTGCCGGTCGGGTCCGGATCCATCACGACGCGCAGCGCTCCAGGCGGCGCTGCCTGGGCCATCCGCTCGGCAGCCCTTAAACGCTTGGGGTGGGTCATGACCACTCCGCTGAGCTGATGGCTCGTCACGTGATTTCCCTCTCTCCGGTGGGGCGTGGGTGACTTGACGGCATTCGTGGAACACCGGGCTATTACGGGTGCCACTGATTCCGGACAGTACGGATCGCGCCGAGAGCTGGCAAGAGTGCCGAATTAGCACTGGCGGAGCGGTTGATGGGCCACGGATGCTGGGCTGGCACGCCGCCTTCAGTGTGAAGCCTGAGGCCGTCTGTGAGTGCGCATCCCGAATTCACCGTCTTTACGGAAGGGACACACATGTCCACTGGATCGTCCGTGCCGTTGAACGAAGCCGAAACCGACGGCGTGGAGAGCGTCGAATCCCGGTTGGAGAAACTCCGCGACGCCCGCGTCGTGGTGACGGGAGGCGGGGGCCTGGTCGGCAGCCGGCTCACCGCCCTGCTGTGCCGGGCCGGTGCCGAGGTGGCCGTGCTGGACCGGATGGACGCCTACCCCGAGTCCGGCCACTCGCTCTTCGGGGTGGAGAAGAGCGAGGCCAGGCTCGTCGTCGGCGACATCTGCGACCGCGAGGTGGTCGCCGGGCTGCTCCGGGAGGCCGACTTCGTGGTCCACGCGGCCGCCTACGCGGACGTGGCCGCCTGCACCCGGAACCCCGACATCGCCTTCCGGGCCAATGTCCAGGGCACCCAGATCGTGCTGGAGGAGGCGCTGCGGGCGGACGTCCGCCGGCTGGTACTGGTCTCCTCGGCTTCCGTGTACGGCGACGGCCCCACCGACGAGCCCGGGCCGCACGTGTTCCACGAGGACCAGCCGTTGTTCCCGCTGTCGGTGTACGCGAACGGCAAGTTGTGGGCGGAGCACCAGGCCCGGCTGATGCTCGGGTCCTCGTCCGGCTGCGAGTACGCGATCGTCCGGTACTTCTCCGTGTACGGGGAGCCGCAGATCCCGAAGCAGGGCAGCCACTCCTGGATGGTCCCGTGGCTGTCCCTCCAGGCCAAGCTGGGCCGCCCGATGCGGTTGAACGGGGGCGGCGTCCAGGTGCGCGACATGGTCCACGTCGACGACATCGCCGCGGCGACGGCGCTGGCCCTCGTCGAGGAGGGGATGGCGGGCCGGACGGTGAACGTCGGCACCGGGCGTCCGACGTCCATCCGGGAGGTCGCGGACCTGCTGATGCCCTATTTCCCGGACGCGCGCCGGATCGTCACCCCGCGCCCCGAGGGCGACCCGCTCGGCGGGTACGCCTCCACGGAGCGCTGCCGGGAACTGTTGCGCTGGCAGGCCTCGATCACCGTGCCGCAGGGCGTCGAGCGGTACGTGCGGTGGCTGGAGGCGACGCCCGAGGCGGTCCCGCGCTGGCTGACGGAGGAGAGCGCGTGACAGTCTGTGGCCCCGTGGACGTCCGCCGCGCGGCGGACGCCGGAGGAGGTGGTGCGGGCATGGGGTACGTCGGCTCTTACGTGTGGTCGCTGCGTCAGAAGGTGGGCAGTCGAAGGCTGTTGTTGCCGGGGGCCCAGGTCCTGCTGATCGACGCGGACGGCCGGGGGCTGTTCCAGCAGCGGGTCGACAACGGGGTGTGGGAGCTGCCGGCGGGCGCCTGCGAGGAGGACGGGGGCTTCGCCGACGCCGCCGTCCGGGAGGTCGCGGAGGAGACCGGGCTGCGGGTCGACAAGGAGGACCTGGTGGCCTTCGGGTCGCTGTCCGACCCTGCGGTGCACACGCTGACCTACCCGAACGGGGACGTCAACCACTGCTTCGCGCTCTGCTTCGTGGCCCGGCGCTGGTCCGGGGAGCTCGCCCCGGGGGCGGACGAGGTGCGCCGGGCGGAGTTCCGTCCGCTGGGCGACCCTCCGGCGCCGCTGCACCCGCCCACGCGGGTGGTGCTGTCGATGTACCGGGCGTTCGTTGCCGACGGAAGGTTCCAGGCGAAGTGAGTGACGTGCGAGCGATCCGGGCGGCGGTGTCCTGCCGGGCGTGCCTGTCGGGGGAGGACCTGGACTGGCTGGGCGGCGGGCGCTCGGTCAGTCTGGCCCTCGACCTGCCGACCACGGTCGAGGTCGTGCCCGGCGCGGCGCCGGAGGTGGCGGAGGACGGCTGGCCGGTCCAGGTGTGGGCGTTCCTGCGCGAGCGGCTGCCCGGGCTGGCCGCCTCCCCGCCGGCCGTCCGGGTCCACAGCGAGGCGCCCGCGGCGAGCGGGCTGTCCTCGTCCACCGCGCTGATCGTGGCGCTGTTCCGGGCGTTCGCCGAGGCGGGGTCGCCGGACGGCGAGCGGGTGCCGCACGACTCGATCGTCCAGTGGGCGTACGAGTTCGAGTTCGAGCGCTTCAACGGCGGCGGCATGGACCACCTCGCCGTCGCCGAGGGCGGCGCGCTGCTGATCGACGGCCGGGAGCGGGGGCTGCCGGTCGTCCTGGAGCGGCTGGAGTTCCCGGAGGACTGGCGGGTGGTCGTGGTGGACTCGGGCACCCGGAAGAACACCGGTGACCACATCCGCACGGTCCGGGCGCAGCTCGCGGGCGGCGATCCCGCCCTGGCGGCGTACCGGGCCGAGGCCGACCGGGCGCGGCCGCGCCGAGCGCGAGCGCGGCCGCGAGCACCAGCCCGCAAGCTCCCCATCTCTGGCGTTTATTACGCTTTTGTCCTTGGCTCATGCCCCCAGCGAACCCCGGACCCGGGGCAAGT
>NZ_JBHUAF010000397.1:0-7905 GCF_042789895.1 Kitasatospora sp. NPDC056783 | reverse complement strand
GTCACGGGGGCCGCGACCACGTTCAGACCGAGAGCCGGCGCAGGGTCTCCTCGTGCAGCAGGCCGTTGGAGGCGACGGCGTCGGCGCCGCCGGGGCCGGGGACGCCGTCCAGGCCGGTGAAGCGGCCGCCGGCCTCCTCGACGATGATGCAGTTGGCCGCCATGTCCCACAGCGACAGCTCGGGCTCGGCGGCGATGTCGACGGCGCCCTCGGCGACCATCATGTAGGACCAGAAGTCGCCGTAGGCGCGGGTGCGCCAGCAGGCGCGGGTGAGGTCCAGGAACGGGTCGAGGCGGCCGCGCTCCTCCCAGCCGGTGAGCGAGGAGTAGGAGAAGGACGCGTCCTCGATCCGGGAGACGCCGGAGACGTGCAGCCGGGAGGCCTTGGCCAGGCTGCGGCCGCCGAACGCGCCGAGGCCCTTGGCCGCCCACCAGCGGCGCTGGAGCGCGGGGGCGGAGACGATGCCGACCACCGGGCGCTCGACGCCGTCCGGGCCGTCCTCCAGCAGGGCGATCAGGGTGGCCCAGACCGGGACGCCGCGGATGTAGTTCTTGGTGCCGTCGATCGGGTCGATCACCCAGCGGCGCGGGCCCGAGCCCTGGAGGCCGAACTCCTCGCCGAGCACGGCGTCGCGCGGCCGGGCGCGCTGGAGCACGGCGCGCACCTGCTCCTCGGCGGCCTTGTCGGCGTCGCTCACCGGGGTGAGGTCGGGCTTGGTCTCGACCAACAGGTCGAGGGCGCGGAAGCGCTCCAGGGTGACCGAGTCGGCCGAGTCGGCGAGGACATGGGCGAGTCGGAGATCGTCGTGGTAGTCGGCCATGTCCGAAACCCTAGCGAGCCTCCCCCGATCGGCACAGCCGGGCTCGCGGAGCGGGACGCGGCGGGCGCGGTGACGGCCGTACGAGCGGGGCGCGGACGCCGGGCGCGCGGCCGCTCAGTGCGCCGTGCCGCTGAGCTGGAGGCCGATGACGCCGGCGATCACCAGCGAGATCGAGACCAGCTTGAGCACCGAGCTGGTCTCGTTCAGGAAGACCATGCCGTAGATCGCGGTCCCGGCCGCGCCGATGCCCGTCCACACCGCGTAGGCGGGCCCGACCGGCAGGCTCTTCAGGGAGAGGGTGAGCAGGCCGAAGCTGCCGAGGGCGAACACGCAGAAGCTGACGGTGGGCCAGAGCTTGGTGAAGCCCTCGCTGAGCTTGAGGTTCACCGCGAAGCCGGTCTCCAGCAGGCCGGCCAGGACCACCAGGGCCCATGCCATCGCGCGCCCTCCCTGTCGGATCGAGAGTCGGACCGTACCCGGCCTGACTTTCCTATGATCGCCAGGGAGGGCCGCTCCGACACCTCGAACGGGCCACGAGCTTCGACGGGCCCCGGACACGACCCAGGCCGTGTCTCGTCATTCCCGTCCGACTCGAATGATGAGACACGGCCTAGTCGGCCTCGCCCTCCTTGCTGGCCAGCAGACGGCGCAGCGAGTAGAGCCGGGCGGCCTCGGCGTGGCCGTCCTCGACCCAGGCGTCCAGCGCGCAGTCCGGCTCGTCGTGGCTGCACGCGCGCGGGCAGTCGACGGTGCCGGGCTCCAGGTCGGGGAAGGCGTGGATGACCCGGGACGGGTCGATGTGCGAGAGGCCGAAGGAGCGGAAGCCGGGGGTGTCGATCACCCAGCCGGGGTTCAGCGCCTTCTTCGAGCCGGGTTTGGCGCCGGGCGGCGGGGGCAGCCGCAGCGCCAGGGCGGAGACGGTGGTGTGCCGGCCGCGCCCGGTGACGGCGTTGACGTGGCCGGTCTGCCGCCGGCGGTCCGGGACGAGCGCGTTGACCAGGGTGGTCTTGCCGACGCCGGAGTGGCCGATGAACACCGTGGAGCGTCCGCGCAGGTGCTCGCGCACCGCCTCGGCGCCGGTGGTCTCCAGCTCGTCGCGGCGGGTGACCACGTAGCCGATGCCGAGCGTGGCGTAGGAGTCCAGCAGGGTCGAGGCCGGGGCGAGGTCGGACTTGGTGAGCACCAGCAGCGGCTCCATGCCGGCGTCGTAGGCGGCCACCAGGCAGCGGTCGATCAGCCGGGGGCGGGGCTCCGGGTCGGCCAGCGCGGTGACGATGGCCAGCTGCTCGGCGTTGGCGACCACGATCCGCTCGTACGGGTCGTCGTCGTCCGCCGTGCGCCGCAGCACCGAGCTGCGCTCCTCGACCCGGACGATCCGGGCCAGGGTGTCGGCGTCCCCGGAGAGGTCGCCGACCAGGTTGACGATGTCGCCGACGACGACGCCCTTGCGGCCCAGCTCGCGGGCCTTCATGGCGACGACCTCGCGCTCCTGCTTCGTCCCCGGGTCGATCAGACAGGTGATCCGGCCGCGGTCGACGGTCAGCACCATCGCCTCGGCGGCGTCCTCGTGCTTGGGCCGGATCCGGGTCCGCGGCCGGGAGCCCCGGCGGGCGGGGCGGTTGCGGATGTCGTCCTCGTCGGCGTCCTTGCCGTAGCGGCGCATGTGCTCAGTCTCCGCTCAGAGGTCCGCCGTCGCTTCGCCGAGCAGCTCGGACCACATCCCGGGGAAGTCGGGCAGGGTCTTGGCGGTGGTGGCCACGTTCTCGACCTCGACGCCGGGGACGGCGAGGCCGAGGACGGCGGCGGCGGTGGCGAGCCGGTGGTCCTCGTAGGTGTGGAAGATGCCGCCCCGCAGCGGGCGGGGGCGGATGCGCAGTCCGTCCTCGGTCTCGGTGACGTCGCCGCCGAGGTCGTTGATCTCCTTGGCGAGCGCGGCGAGCCGGTCGGTCTCGTGGAGGCGCAGGTGGGCGATGCCGTACAGGTGGGACTCGGAGTCGGCGAGCGCGGCGACGGCGGCGATCACCGGGGTGAGCTCGCCGACGTCGTGCAGGTCGGCCTCGATGCCGTGGATCCGGCCGGTTCCGGTGAACTGGAGGCCCTCGTCGGTGAACTCGCAGGCGCCGCCCATCCGGGTGTAGATCTCGCGCAGCTGGTCGCCGGGCTGGGTGGTGTGCTTGGGCCAGTCCCGCACGGTGACCCGGCCACCGGTGACCAGGGCGGCGGCGAAGAACGGCGCCGCGTTGGAGAGGTCCGGCTCGACCACCAGGTCACGGCCGATCAGGGCGCCGGGGGTGACCCGCCAGACGTCCTTCTCGCCGCCGTCCTCGGGGGCGTCGACCTGGGCGCCGGCCAGTCGCAGCATCTCCACGGTCATCCGGATGTGCGGCAGCGACGGGACCGGGCCGCCGACGTGGCGGACCTCGATGCCGTGGTTGTAGCGGGCGCCGGAGAGCAGCAGGGCGGAGACGAACTGGGACGAGGAGGAGGCGTCCAGCTCGACCGGGCCGCCGTCCAGTGAGCCGGTGCCGTGCACGGTGAGCGGGAAGGCGCCGCGGCCGCCGTCCTCGATCCGGGCGCCGAGCGCGCGCAGGGCGTTGATCACGCCGTGCTGGGGGCGCTCGTAGCAGCGCGGGTCGCCGTCGAAGTGCACCGGGCCGTCGGCGAGGACGGCGAGCGGCGGCAGGAAGCGCATCACGGTGCCGGCGTTGCCGACGTCGACGGAGGCCGGACCGCGCAGCACGGGGGTGGGGATGACCCGCCAGGCCTCGCCGCCGCCGGTGCCGCCGGAGTCGTTGTTGACCTTCTCCTCGATGGTGACCCCGAGGGCGCGCAGGCCGTCGGCCATCAGCTGGGAGTCGCGGCTGCGCAGCGGGCGGCGCACCCAGCCCGGTCCGTCGGCGAGCGCCGCCAGCACCAGGGCCCGGTTGGTGACCGACTTGGAGCCGGGGATGGTGACGGTGGCGTCGACGGGGCTGGTCGCGACGGGGGCGGGCCACAGGGTCTCGGTCATGGGGCAAGTCTAGGGGCCGTACCGGAACGACCCGTGTCGCTCGGACGGGGGCCTCAGTGGAGCGGCTGGAGCAGCCAGGAGGTGCCGAGGCCGAGGCAGGCGAGGGTGACGAGCAGGAAGACGGTGACCCAGGCGAGGGCGGGGACGTGGGTGATCCGGGCCAGCTGGTCGGCGTCGGAGTCGCGGGCCCAGCCGATCCGGCGCTGGTGCTGGAGCTCCAGGACCGGGCGGACGGCGCCGAAGAGCAGGAACCAGCAGCCGAGGTAGGCGAAGCCGGCCTGGACCTCGGCGCTGCCGAACCAGGAGACCAGGAAGAAGGCGGCGCCGGTGAGCAGCACGGTGAGGAAGCCGAAGGCGTTGCGGATGCGCAGGAGCAGGGCGAGCAGCAGCGCGACCGCGAGCCAGAGCAGCAGGGTGATCCGGTCGGCGGCGAGCAGGGCGGCGCAGCCGAGGCCGAGCAGGGCGGGGGCGGTGTAGCCGGCGGCGGCGGTGAGGACCATGCCGGGGCCGGTGGGGCGGCCGTAGGAGAGGGTGAGGCCGGAGGTGTCGGAGTGCAGCCGGATGCCGGCCAGTTTGCGGCCGGTGACCAGGGCGATCAGGCCGTGGCCGCCCTCGTGGGCGATGGTCACGGCGTTGCGGGCGACGTGCCAGAGCGGGCGGGCCAGGACGGTGAGCAGGGCGGCGGCGCCGGTGGCCAGGACCAGCCACCCGGGTGGGGCGGTCTGGGTGCCGCTGACCTGGTTCCACAGGTCGGCGAGGGTCTGGTCGTTCGTGTTCATCGGTGTCTCTCCGCCTCCGTCCGTCGTGCCGGGCCCTTGTGGCGGGCCGTCGGGTCGGGCCGTCGCGCTGGGCCGTCGCGCTGGGCCGTTCGGGGCAGCCTCCCATGGAGGGACGGGCGGGCGGGAGCGGGTGGTTGCGGTGCGGGGACGAAGAGGTGCCGAGGACCGGCGGCATGGCAAGCTGGCCCGCATGTGCGGTCGGTTCGCAGCCAGCAGCAAGCCCGAGGACCTCGTCGAGCTGTTCGGGGTGGAGCACTGGGAGCCCGAGGAGACCCTGGATCCGAACTGGAACGTGGCGCCGACCAACAGCGCCTTCGTGGTGCTGGAGCGGCTGGCGAAGGAGCGGCCGTCGCGGGCGGTGCGCCAGCTGCGGGTGCTGCGCTGGGGGCTGGTGCCGCAGTGGTCGAACTCCGCCGAGACGGCGGTGAAGATGATCAACGCCCGGTCGGACACGGTGCACGAGAAGCCCTCGTACCGGCAGGCCTTCGCGGCGCGCCGGTGCGTCCTGCCGGTGGACGGCTACTACGAGTGGCAGACGGTGCCGGGGGAGCGCGGCAAGGCGCGCAAGAAGCCGTACTTCGTCTCCCGGGCGGACGGCGGTCCGCTGGCGCTGGCCGGGCTGTACGAGTTCTGGCGCGACCGGGCGGTGCCGCCGGGGCACCCGCAGGCCTGGCTGGTGACGTTCACGATCGTCACCACGGACGCCGAGGAGTCGCTGGCGCCGATCCACGAGCGGATGCCGCTGTTCCTGGACCGGGAGGACTGGGACGCGTGGCTGGACCCGCGGCTGACCGACCCGGACGCCGCGCGCCGGCTGCTGATACCCCCGCCGCCGGGCGCACTGCGGGCCACCCCGGTGTCGCCGGCGGTCGGCAGCATCCGCAACAACGGCCCGGAGCTCACGGAGCCGTGGACCGAGGTCGTGACCACGCTGTTCTGACGCGGCTGTTCCGACGCCGCTGCCCGAAGCCGTCCCCGAGTCGTCCCGAAGCCGTCCCGAAGCCGTCCCCGAGTCGTCCCGAACGTTCCTGGAGTCACCGCGATGAGCACCACCGAACTCGTTCCCACGGAGGCCGGCGAGGCCCGGATCACCTACCACCGGGCCGCGGAGCCCAGGGCCGTGCTGGCGCTCGGGCACGGCGCGGGCGGCGGGACCGGGGCCCGGGACCTGGTGGCGCTGGCCGGGGAGCTGCCGGCCCGGGGGATCACCGTGGCGCTGGTCGAGCAGCCGTGGCGGGTGGCGGGCAAGAAGCTGGGCCCGGCGCCGAAGACGCTGGACCTGGGCTGGCGGCCGGTGGCGGAGCTGCTGGCCGGGCAGGGGCTGCCGCTGGTGGTGGGCGGGCGCAGCGCCGGGGCGCGGGTGGCCTGCCGGACGGGGGCGGCGACCGGGGCGGTGGGGGTGGTGGCGCTGGCGTTCCCGCTGCACCCGCCGGGCAGGCCGGAGCGGAGCCGGGCCGAGGAGCTGCTGGGGTCGGGGCTGCCGACGCTGGTGGTGCAGGGTGCGGCGGACCCGTTCGGCGGGCCGGGGGAGTTCCCGGAGCTGCCGGAGGGGCACGAGCTGGTGGCGCTGCCGTACGGCAACCACGGCTTCGAGGTGCCGAAGCGGGCGTCGGTGGGGCAGCGGGAGGTGCTGGACCTGATCTGCTCGTCGGTGGGGGACTGGGTGCTGGCGCTGGTCTGACGGTTCCGGCGGGGCGGCCTCGCCGCCGTGAGCGGACGGCTTCCGCTCGATCACTCGTGCGAGTGAAGGGCGGGGGTGGGTGGGAATGCGGGCGGGGTGCCGGTGGTTGTCGTGTCCGTCAGCAAGGAGTCACCGGTGAGAGGCAGGGCAGATGGGTTCGATCGCGTGCCCCGAACGGCCTGAGGAGCGCGAGGCCGCCGCGGCGTTCGCCCGCTCCTGGCCGGAGTGGCTCGACGCGGGCGAGAAGCCCGTCAGCCCTATATCCTCCATTTCTGGGCGGCCCGCCGTGGGCCGTGCCCGTCATGCCGAGGAGGTGGGTCCGGTCGTCGGGACCGAGCACGAGGCCGATCCGGGCCGTGGCCCGGACGAGGCCCTGCCTGCGGGCGAGGCGCTCACCGGTGAGGAGCTGGCCGAGGCGATCGGTGAGGACACCTACCGGGTGTCGGCCGAGGAGAGCGAGGAGGCTCGGCGGGAGCGCTTCGAGCGCGACGCCCTGGGCTTCCTGGATCCGATGTACTCGGCGGCGCTGCGCATGACGCGCAACCCGGCCGACGCGGAGGACCTGCTCCAGGAGGCGTTCGCGAAGGCGTACGCGTCGTTCCACCAGTTCCGTGAGGGTACGAACCTCAAGGCCTGGCTGTACCGCATCCTCACCAACACGTTCATCAACTCGTACCGCAAGAAGCAGCGGGAGCCCCAGCGCACCGCGGCGGAGGAGATCGAGGACTGGCAGCTGGCCAGGGCCGAGTCGCACATGTCGACGGGTCTGCGCTCGGCCGAGACCCAGGCGCTCGACCACCTCCCCGACAGCGATGTGAAGGACGCGCTCCAGGCCATTCCGGAGGAATTCCGGATCGCCGTGTATCTCGCGGACGTAGAAGGCTTTGCGTACAAGGAGATCGCGGACATCATGGGTACTCCCATCGGTACGGTGATGTCCCGGCTGCACCGCGGCCGCCGTCAGCTGCGCGGCATGCTGGAGGATTACGCCCGTGAGCGCGGGCTCGTCCCGGCCGGCAGCGGGGCAGGGCAGGAAGCGAAGGGCTCGGGCTCATGAGCTGCGGCGATCCGCACGAAACCGAGTGTGGCGAGGTCCTCGACCACCTCTATGAATTCCTCGACAACGAGATGCCCGAAGGTGACTGCGCAAAGTTGCGGGTGCACTTCGAGGAGTGCTCGCCGTGCCTGAAGCAGTACGGGCTGGAGCAGGCGATCAAGGCGTTGATCAAGCGCTCCTGCGGGTGCGACGACACTCCGGCGGACCTGCGCGGCAAGGTGCTGGCCAGGATCGACTCGATCCGGTCCGGGCAGCGTTCGGGCGAGCAGGTGGTGGTCGCGGTGGAGACCACGGTCGAGGTGCACGTCGAGTCGGCCAGGCCGGCGCCCAGGCCGGGCGTGGTGGCCGAGGAGGCACGGGCCGGTCTGCCGCCGGCCGAGCGGCCCGGCGCGCCGGTCGAGGCCGGCGCCCAGGCGGAGTGACGGCCGGTCGGGCGAACGCCCGTGCGGAGGCCGCGCGGACGGCCGACCGCCCGGCGCGGTAGCCCGTCGGCCCGTCGGCGAGGGCGGGCCGACGGTTCGGACAAGGAGGGCAGCGGCCCCGGGAGCGTACGCTCCC
>NZ_JBHUAF010000396.1:0-7953 GCF_042789895.1 Kitasatospora sp. NPDC056783 | reverse complement strand
GCCCCGCCCCGTGCGGGCCCTGCGCTCAGAGCCGCCCGCGCCCCAGGAAACCGCCGCGCGCCACCTTGTGGTACTGGCAGTAACCGGCCCAGTCCGCGCCGAGGACCAGCTCCAGGACCACGCCCCGCCCGTCCGCCCGGGCCTCGCGCAGCAGCCGCGCCGGGTCCGCGTCCGGCGGGCTCTGCTCCCGGACGAACAACGGGCCGGCGTACGAGGTCGTCGGCATCGGCTCCCGGGGCGGCAGGCCGGGCCGCTCCCAGTGCAGCGTGGCGCCGGGGCCGGCCAGGCAGGGGGCGTCCATCCGCAACCCGTCGGCGCCGATGCCGCCGTCGCGGTACCAGCGCAGCGCGTGTTCGAGGGTCCCGCCCGGGTCCGGCCCCTGGCCGCAGGCCCGCCACTCGGCCAGGCCCGCCGCCGCGATCCGGGGCAGCACGTCGAGGACGTCCTCGCGGACGACGAAGAAGGCGCGGGCGTGGAGCCGGCAGACCAGCAGGGTGTCCCGGGGGTGGTCGCGGCCGTGGAAGGACGGGCGGGTGGACAGGTCCTGGACCTGGGTCAGCACGTGCTCGACCCCCGGCACCGCCCCCATCGCCTCGACCAGGGCCCGGATCCGCTCCCGCTCCGCCGCCCGGGCGGCCCGCGCGCGCGGCGAGTTGACCAGCCTGACCTTGCGCCGCTCGGTGGGCCAGTTGAGCGCCCGCAGATCCCGGGCGCCGTCGACGAGCCGGTACAGCGGCATGCCGACGAGGTGGAAGGAGCTCTTGGCCACGTCCTTCAGCAGCTTCTTCACCGGCAGCGGTCCTCTCGCCTCGCGCGCGTTCGCGCCCGCACCCTGGCCGCCCGGGGCCCGGCCGCGCAATCCGCTCCGGTACTCAACTCCCCTCCGTGTCGGTGCTGTTGCCGAGCGCTTCCACCGCGCGGCGCAGGGCCCGAGGCCGCCCGAGGAGGTCCGTGCCGTCCGCCCACTGGTCCACCGCGCCCACCGGCGGCAGGGCGCGCAGCCGCTCGTCCGTGAGGCCGTCCAGCAGCGCCCGCGCGAAGCGCTCGGCGCGCAGCACCAGGTAGGGGCGGCCGTGGTACGGGCGGCGCGTCGCGGCCACGGGGGCGGTCAGGCCGAGCGCGTTGTGCCGGCGGCCCACCGCCTCGTAGGCCTCGCACAAGTACCGTTCCCGTTCCGGGAATTCGCGTGCCGCCAGGGCGCCCCGCAGCAGCGGCCCGAGTTCGGCGGCGGCCCGCGTACGGGCGAAGGCGCTGCCCAGCCACTTGCCGTACGGGGCGTAGCGGCGCTCCGTCAGCAGGCACAGCCGCATCAGGTCGCGGACCAGGCGGGCGGTGGTCACGGCCGAGCCCAGGTCGTCGCCGGCCTCGGCGCAGCGGCCGACGAACGCCTCCTCCTGGGAGAGGCGCTGCCACTGGCAGGCGAGCAGGTAGCGCCACACCTGGTCGGGGTACCAGGCCAGGCGCCGGCGTACGGCGGTCAGCTCGCCGGGGCCGTCGTGGAACACCGCCCCGGCGGTCACCTCCAGCAGCCGCTGCTGGGGCAGGGCCAGCCAGTCGAGCACGTCCGGCTCCGCAGCCAGGGCCGCCGGGCCCAGCCGCCCGGCCAGCCAGGTGGGCAGGTCACACACCTCGACACGGTGGTCCACCGGGCCGTCCGTCCACGCCAGATGGCGCACCGGATCGTCCGGGTCCGGGCCGCGCCGGAAGTGGGTGGGCACGCCGCCCACCTGCTTGGGCAGGCGGTGCGCCAGCAGCTCGCGCAGGCGGGGCCCGTGCCGGGCGGCGTCGGCGGGGGAGAGGAACAGCTCCAGGCGCGGGCCCCAGTCGTGGTCGGCGGAGCGCGCGGTGTCGAAGCCCAGCACCTCGGAGCCCGCGCCCACGCGCGCCGCCGCGTACGGAAGGTGCGGGAACTCCCGTGCCAGCAGCGGCCGTACGGCCTCCTGGTAGAGCAGGCGGGCCAGTTCCAGGCCGGGAGTGAACGCGGCGCCGGCGGTGTCGGGAGTCCTCACGGTGCCCACTGTGCCGGTGGGCGGGGGCCGCGGGCCAGCGGATTCCCGCCGAGGGTGGGTGCCCGAGGTGCCCCGGGTGGCCAGGGTGCCCCGGGTGGCCGGGACGAGGCCGCCGGGCGGCCGTCGTGCGGTTGCCGGGCGCCACCGGGCCCGGGAGGCTGGGGGCACCAAGGGGGAGCACCCGGAAGATCAGGAGTCCCCGCGCATGTCCCCGAAGACCGTCGCCGTCGCCGTCGCGGCCCTGGCCGGCACCCTCGTCCTCGCGCACTTCGCCTACGCGGGCGCGCCCGTCACCCTGAACATGGCCACCGGCAGCGCCGACTGCACGGTGCTGTGGACGAAGGACGGCGTCACCTTCAAGCCGCTCACCCCCGGCAGCAACGCCACGGCCTTCCTGGACAAGGACGCCACCGGCACGGTCACCATCGACCTCACCGCCGTCGGCAACCCCGTCACCCTGGCGAACTCCGTCTACATCCGGACGGCGGCCAAGGGCGGATTCACCCTGACCGACGCCGCCGGCCACTACGTGCAGGTCTCGAACCTGGAGGGCAGCCTCTCCGGCGACAGCACGTTCGTCGTCCAGACCAGCAGCGACCCGGCGGGCACCCGCACCCCCGTGTACAACATCCCGGCCCGGCCGCAGATCAGCCCCGACGTGCAGTCCGTGGTCCCGCCCCGGGTCGACCTGGCGCTCTCCGACATCCGGATGCGCGTGCTGCCGGAGTTCGCGAACGTCATGAACGCCACGTTCGGCGACAACAGCATCCAGCCCGGGGACCTGCTGGGCACCTGCACCGCGCAGACCACCTCCTGACCTGGGCCCTGGCCGGCGCCCGTTACGCCGCCGAGACACCGGGGCCCACCAACCCTGCCGTGGAGACGACAGGGATTCCGGACGAGGCGCTCGGGCGGCTGCACGGCACGGGACCCGAGCGGCTCGGGTGGCCGGGCGGCTCACCGACCAGGCGCCGATGGCCGTCGAGGCCCTCGCCCGGCGAAACCGCGCGCCGCGACCGTCGTCGGAACCGGCCGCCCGGATCGTGTACACCGATGGCGCCAACTCCCCGACGCCGCATGCTCCGACGCGAAGGAGTCCCGACCATGCGGAAGCTCATCATCGACCTGGTAGAGCGCACCGTCGCCACCTACGCGGTGGCGTTCCTGGGCCTGCTGCTCGCCGACAAGTTCGACCTGACGTCCTTCACCGCCATCAAGGCGGCGGCGGTCGCCTCGCTGCCCGCCGCCCTGACCGTGGTCAAGGGCGCGGTCTCCACCCTCGTCGGCGACCCGAAGTCCGCCGCTTTCCTGTCGACCCCCCGCGACTGACCGGCTGACCGGCTGACCGGAGGGGCGCGTACGCGCCGGCGCCACGAGGCCGCCCCTGTGGTCTCGTGGCGCCGCCGTCGGGTACGGGCCGAGGCCGCCGCGTTTGTCAGGTCGTCCTCGCCGATCCCGAGGCAGGCCGGCACGGCCCGGACCGCGCAACCGGCTGTCCGGGCCTGCGGTTTGGGACGGCGGATCAGACGTCGCCGAACTCGCCGGAGCGGATGGCAGCAACGAAGCTCGACCAGGCGCCGACCGGGAAGGCCAGAGCGGGGCCCTCGGGGTCCTTCGAGTCGCGGACGGGTACCTGGCCGGAAGACCCGATTGCTACCTCGACGCAGCTACCGCCGTTGTTGCTGTAGGAGGACTTGAACCACTGGGCGCCGGTCAGATCAACTTCCAGAGCACTCATAGCCCTTCCGTGCCCTCCCTCACTCACGCAAAAACGCTCGGCCGGGGGGACCCCAGCCACTCTTCACAGCCTGCAACCCGCGCAACCGACGTACCCCGCTGAACACCGTCCCAGGCCCGGGTACCGGTTCAGGGCTTCGGCTCAAACCTCGCCGAACTCGCCGGAGCGGATGGCAGCAACGAAGCTCGACCAGGCGCCGACCGGGAAGGCCAGAGCAGGGCCCTCGGGGTCCTTCGAGTCACGGACGGGTACCTGGCCTGAAGACCCGATTGCTACCTCGACGCATTGTCCTTGCTGGGCACTGTACGAGCTCTTGTGCCAAGCCACGCTGCGCAGATCATCCATGCTCAAAAGCCTTCCGCACTTCTCGAATGAACTCGATGCTCGCTGCCCGGGGCAACGCCTCGACCTGGAGGTGATCGTACTCACTGGCCCACTCGGCCAGTGTCTCCGGATCGCGTTCGAGGAAGCCCCGCTTCTGCGTCTCTCCGTAGCCAACCATGGCCCTGTTCGGTGTGGTCAGCAACGTGATCGGATGTGCGAACGGCCTGAGCTCGCCCAGTGAGAACGGGCTCACCTGAAGAAGGATGCGAGGCCGAGCCGCAAGGGTCTCCAGGTGCCGCAACTGCTCGACCATGATGTCGCGACCGCCGACGGACCGTCGCAGCGCTCCTTCGTCTATCACCACGTGGACGAGTGGTGCGGGGTCACGAGTGAGGACTCGCTGCCTGTGGAGTAGCAGATCGGTTCGCTCGTCGGCCTGCTGTTGCGTCGAGGCGCCCCGGCCGACCAGTGCCCCCTGGTACGCCCGGGCGTACGCGGGGGTCTGCAGAAGGCTCGGAACGATGTTGATCTCGAACAGCCGCATTGCCACTGCCTTCGACTCATCGCGCAAGTACTCCTCGAAGCCCTCGAACAGGATGCGTCGGCCCGACCTGCTCCACTCCGTCAGGAACTGTTGATCTGTGTCGAACGCGATGTCAAGTTGTGTTGCAATTCGTCGAGTTGCTTTCCTCCGGCCATTTTCAAGGGCCGAGATGTGCGACGACGTACATCCAACGAGCCCCGCAAGATATTCCTGCGTCCAGCCCCGCTGCTCGCGCGAAGCGCGGAGAAGCGCTCCAAACTCGGCTGCCGGGGAGGCCTGGGGGTCGAGTTCCCTCTTGTTCAAGGCGATTTGCCTTACTAATCAAACACTGTGGACAGGTTGAACAGATCTGAAGTCTAGAGGACAGTGAGCGCGCTGGGTAGTTGGATCACTACGGATCGGAGTGGCGTCGTGACGAGCAAGTCCCCACCAGGCACCCATTTCGTGCGTCGTGTGCCTACGGCGCCGGGTTGCGTCCGTCGTCGCGCCTCCGCATCCCGGCCCGTCAAGGCCGGAACTCGGCTCCCTGCCCGCGACGCGTGAATGCCCACCACCGTCGTCCCCGTCCATCCCCCTGAGGTGTTCCCCCATGCTCTCTGCCCGCCGCCCCCGCATGTTCGTCGCGCGCCTCGACTCCTGTGTCGAATCCGCGCCCCTGGCCCGCTACCTGCTCCGCGCCTACCTCTCCGGCCTCCCCGCCGGCGAGCGCTACGCCGAGACCGCCGAACTCCTTCTCTGCGAACTCTTCGCCAACGCCGTCCGGTACTCCGGCGCGCCCGACGACCGGCCCATCGAGATCCGCTTCGCGCTCGTCAACTCCCGGCTCCGCCTCGAAGTCCACGACGCCGGGAGCGGCCTCCCCGTCCTTCGCACCGCCGCTCCGGACGACGAGTGCGGGCGCGGCCTGTTCCTCGTCAACGAACTCGCCGAGCGCTGGGGCTGCTGCCCCCGCCCCGGCAGTCCCGGCAAGTTCGTCTGGGTGCTCGTCGCGCCTGCCCCCACCCCCGTCCTCGTTACCGCCTGAAAGCCGAACCCCACCTCATGCACCTCGCCACCCTCGCCCGCCACACCCTCTCGCGCGGCGCCACCCCCGCCGCGACCTACGCACTCCTCGCCCGCCTCGGCCACCAGCCCCTGCCCTGCGCCGAGGCCGTGTGCCTCGCGCTCGACATCCCGCCCGCCGAGACTGCCCGGCGCCTGGGGGAGTGCCACGACGCCCTGCTCGCCGACCCCCGCCCCGACTCCGAGGCCGACACCGGTGAAGTCCTCGAAGCCCTGGGCGTCTTCGACGTCCCCAAGCGGCTGACCCCCACCGAGCGCGTCGTCGTCGCCCACTTCCAGACCGCCATCGACGCCATGGGCGGCATCCGACCCGGCCACCAGCACGGCCTCCAGCGCTGGTTCACCACCGGCAACCTCACCGCCGCCTACCTCTCCCTCGCCGCCACCACACCCCTGCCCCGCACGGGAAACCCCGCCCTCTACTGGACCTCCCTCGTCCAGGCCGGCGAACTCCTCACCGCCGCCCCCAGCCCCGACCCCCGCATCCGCTACGCCCTCACCCACTGCCGCACCCAAGCCACCCGCACCTGAATCCCGGAGTGGCGTGGGAAGTCGGCCCGGCCGACTTCCCACGCACCCGGCGTCCCCGGTTCCGGCGGCAGTCGGCTTGTCGGAGACGCGCGTGGAACCGATGTCCGATCGGGTGCCCGCCACACCCACCGAACTCGCCATCCACGCCCACGCGTTCGACCAGCGCAAGGGCTCTCTTGTGTGCGGTGCTCAGGCCTCGGCCTTGATCTCCAAGGGCGTTGACTCCCCGGGGTGAAAATCCGCGAACGCGCTGAGGGGCTGCCAGGCCACTCCATACCGTCGATCCGTCGCCCGCGGTGACGGCCCGGACGCCCGGGGCCCGTCTGCCGCGCGCGGTGAGTCCGGGCCCGGCACACGGGCGGGCCCCCGAGGAGAAGGAGTTCGGCATGGACCCCGACGCAGGACACGGCAGCGGAGGATCGGGCGGCGACGAGGGGGACGGGCACCCGGGCACCCCGTGGACGCCGCCGTCCGACCCCCCGTCCCCCGACGGCACGACGCCGCCCGGAGACGGGGGACACCGCAAGTGACGCTCGCACCCGAGCAGGAGGACCGCCCGCCGGGGCGGTCCTTCCCCGTCCCCGACGCGTGGGCGCCGGCCTTCGACGCGCTTCCGCGCTCGCTGTTCCTGCCGGACCTGGTCTGGGCGCACGACCTGGCCACCGGCACCAGCCGCCCCGTCGACCGGACCGAGGACGAGCAGAGCTGGCTGACGGCCGCGGCCGCGGACATCCCGATCGTCACCCAGTGGGACGACGGCGAGCACCAGGGCGCCGAGCCCGGCACGGTGCCCACCAGCTCCGCCTCGATGCCCTCGCTGGTCGCCTCCATGCTCGACGACCTCCGCGCGGAGCCGGGCATGCGGGTGCTGGAACAGGGCACCGGCACCGGCTGGAACGCCGCCCTGCTCGCCCATCGGCTCGGCGACACGAACGTGACCACGGTCGAGATCGATCCCACGGTGTCCGCCCGGGCCCGCGCCGCACTCGAACGGGCCGGCCGCCGGCCGACCGTCGTGTGCGCGGACGGCGCGCCCGGCCACCCGCCCGGCGCCCCGTACGACCGGATCGCCGCCACCTACGGCCTGCGGGAGGTCCCGAGCGCGTGGATCGAGCAGACCCGGCCCGGCGGGCTGATCCTGGCGCCGTTCGGCACCCACTACTCCAACGCCGACGCCCTGGTGCGCCTCACCGTCCATGGCGACGGCACCGCGAGCGGCCCGTTCCTCCGGCCGGTGGAGTTCATGAAGATGCGCTCCCAGCGCCTCGTCCGGCCCCGGAACCCGGCCGGCGGCGGCACCGTCGCCGAGAGCACGACCACCGCCGTGCTGCCCGCGCACGGCAAGTTCGACCCGTTCCCCTTCGCCGTCGGCCTGCGCCTGCGGGACGCCACCCACGCCGTCCAGCCCCATGACGACGGCGGCCGGACGCTGTGGCTGTACTCCCTCACCGTCCCGGCCTGGGCCGCCGCGACGTTCCGCGACGGCGACCACCCGCACCGGGTCCGCCAGTACGGCGGCCGTCGGCTGTGGGAGGAGTTCGAGGACACCCTCGCCTGGTGGCACCGGACGGGCGAGCCCGGCGTCGAACGGCTCGGCCTCACCGTCACCCCGAACGGTCGGCAGGCGTGGCTGGACGACCCGGCCCAGCCGGTCTGACCAGAGCCGCGAGGCCGCCCGTACCCGAGGCCCGTACCCGAAGCCCGTACCCGAAGCCCGCGTGGGAAGTCGGCCCGGCCGACTTCCC